>JAFQBZ010000089.1 GCA_017399515.1 Clostridia bacterium
ATTTGATTTTGAAGTTTTGCAATTGTTTCTGCATTGTCTTCAACCTGTTGCTGAAGATTTGCTATTGTTTCTTTATCTGCAGATGATTGATTTTCCGTTTCTGGAACATCAACAACTTCTTCTTGCTTAATGTTTAAAACATCATTGACTTTGTTTTTGAAGTCTTTGTTGAAAAAATAAGCAAGCACGCCAGAAATTGCAATAACAATAAAAATAAAAGCCAAACTTCCACTTATTACTTTTCTTGTTGCTCTTTTCATAAATTTGTTTCCTTTTTTTTGTTTTAGCCAGAACCAGGATTTGCACGCTGGTTTCAATTTCTTAACTGACACGGTTGCGAGGCGTTTGTTGATTATATATTTTTTAAAATATGGAGTTAAATATGGCATTTAACTTTTTAGAATTTGTATATTTAGAAGGTGTTTTTAATTATGAGAAAACTCTCGAAAAAGAAAAATCAAATTGTGATAAATTTCCAACGCCTCGCAAAACTTATCTAGCAATCTGATTTTTACTTAATAGCCACATCGTGGCTTGGTGACAGGTTGTTTTTTCAAGTGCCTGCCAAGCTCCATCTAGTCTTTCCTAGAAGCCACCAATACCATTGAGGAGCGTCTGTCTTTCCAGACTGTCATCGATAATTTTGCTGTCTTTCCAGCAGCCAAAAGGAAAAAATCATGTCCTTGCGCTTAGTCCACATAGTTTGTGAGAGGTATGCGATGTCGCGCGAGATTTTAAATTTTAAATAAATCCATCTGCTTGGTTATTCGGTTATACCTGGTATAATAATCAAAGAAATCTTTTAAGCGATAACCACGCTTTGCAAGTTCTGCCAACGCTTCTGCGTCTGTGTCTGCGTCAACTTCTTCAATCAACTCGCCCTGGCTAAAAAAATAATATGAATTGTTTTTTTCTTTTTGCTTATTCATAAATTTGCTCCTTTAATTTCTTCATCTGAAGCAACTTCTTCTTTTAAGCGCCTCAAATGATTAAGATTTTTCTCAACAATTATTCGTTCTTGTTTATCCCACTTGTAATTTGTTAAAAGATATTCAATGCGTGCAATTTCATTTTCTAGTTCGTTTCGCTTCCTTGTTCTTGCGCGCTTCTGCGCTGGAGTTAAAGTCTGGCTCATTTAATGTAAAGTAAACATGAAATTTTGATAATTTAGGAAGAATTTTAACTAGTTTGTCTGCACGAATTAACTGAAAATCTTTAAACAAAGTGTTAAAAATTAGAACTTGCATTTTATCTGGTAGTTTGTAAACTTCTTTTTTTGAAATTTCCCAAACTGAACAAGCCAACTCTCTCATAGTTCACCTACCTGAAGAGTCCTTGCTGTTCTGCTAGTTGAATAATCTCGTCAAAACTCAAAACATATTCTTTGCAAGCGTTTGAAGTGTCAATGACTCTTAAATAGTCAACTGTTGCAGAAATTGACACTTCTCGAAGTGCTGGCTTGCCATCTTTCATGATGGCGACTTTTCTTTTTTCGATTTGATGTCTAAAATTATTTTCTTCTTTGAAGTTATAACCCATTTTCACCCAATCGATAACTCTTCCAACTTTTTGAGGTTCGATTTTCACTAGCGTCCTTGATTGTTCAAGTTTAGAAGCAATATTTGATAATCTATCAACTTGTCTGTGTAGCATAATGACTGAATCTTTCATTATTTCTCACCCCCTTGTGTTTTATTTTCTTCAGGTTTGAGAAGTCCACCAGCAATAGCAATTGCACAAATATCTTCCCAGGACAAATGAAAGTGTCTGTTCTCGTAACTAATTATTGGCGCACCTGTAACCATACCTAGCGCCATCTTAAGTTCGATTTGTTTATTTTCTCCAACTTCAACAACACACTCGCCAACATGTTGACTAAATGGCGTATTTGTTGAAACCTTTGAAGATTTAAAGCATTTCTTCATGAAGTTGTTTAAATTAACACATCTTTCAAGATTTTCCTGTTGTTCTTGTTCAATTTCTGTTTTTTCACTCATAATTACACCTCTTTTTAAATTAAAATTTTTAATAGTTAATTTAAAATTAAACTTTTTGTTTAAAAAAGTCAAACGAATTTATACTTTTATTTGAAATATTTTTATTTTTTTTAAACTTATTGTTTAATATGCCTATATTTTTTATACTTAAATCAGGAGGTTTTATGGAAAATTTAAAAAAATTGAGAATTTATGAGAAAAAAAGCACAGAAGATATAGCAAGTTTACTTGGAATTTCTGTTCAAGCCTATTACAGATATGAAAACGGTCAAAATGAACCAAATGTTGAAAATCTTTGCAAGTTAGCAGATTTATATAATGTTTCTGTTGATTACCTTATTGGCAGAGCCATTAAAAACGACATCGGTTATTTGTCAGACCAGGAACGCGCTATGATTGAAACTTTTAAAAAATTAAATGAAGTTAATCAAATCAAAGTTGCTTCCTACGCTTTAGGAATTTTATCAACTCAAGAATAATGGAGATTTTATGGAAAATGAAGATATCGAAATAAAAGAAGAAACAACAAAAACAAAATCAAACAAATTTAAAATTTTTTCTATTATAACTATTTTGTTCACATCAGTTATCATGTTTTTTGTTGTATCTAGTTTTTTCAACAATGATGAACCGGAAGACGAACCAACAACATTTACAATAAATTATTCAAGTGTTGTTTTTGAAAAAAATTCAACTTATGCTTATTTTTACATTAACAGTGAGAAAGATTACACAATTTATGCAAATGATTTTTCTGTTAAAATAGACGGTTTGTCAACTCCTGCTTCAGGAGTATTAGCAGGTTATATAAACTCTTACGAAATGTATGACCAATCACTGATGGTGAATAAATATAAGATTAAAATATCATTCGATTACAGCAAAGATGAGTTAGACCAACCAATCACTTTTTATTACAGAGGCACAATACTTGAATTAGGAAAAGCCATCGAATTTGACTATTAAAATTAAATATGGAGCGTGTTATGAATAAGGAAATATTCAATTATTTTTATTATTTATTGCATATCTAAAAATTTAGAAAAAAATAGCCAGGATATAAAAACCCTGGCAGACTTAAATTTAAAACAAAGCACAGCAATTTCAAGTTTTTTGTTTGGTGTGCTTCACGGTTGCGAAAATTCTTCACCAACAAAAAGGAGTGAAGAATTGAAAAATATTAGAAAACGAAAAGATGGAAGATGGGAACTTCGAATCTCTACCCCATCAGGAAGACAAAGCATTTATGCTAAAACACTCAAGCAGTTGCTTGAGATAAGAAAAAAACAAACTCTGGAACATAAGCGAGATATTATTCTTCTCGAGTGCCAGAGATTTAAAGTGAAAAATAATACACCTAACTTCATTGAGTATGCCAACAAATGGCTTAAGGAATTTAAAGAACC
>JAFQBZ010000090.1 GCA_017399515.1 Clostridia bacterium
AGTGTTTATCACTACATCTTGTCGATTGAGAAATAATATTTAGTTATTTCAATAAAAGAGAATTGTAAATCACTGATTTACGACTTTGATGATCAGTAAACACATCAAAGTATAAAAACCGAAATTTTTCAGGAAACCTGTTCAATATATTAATAATTTGTGAATTTGAAAAGACAACTCGAAAGAGTTGTCTTTTTTTGTGCCAAAATTTTGCTCGGTATAATATGTCAAAGAAAAAGACAGGGAAGTGAACCCTGTCTTTTTTTATTTATTCATTACCTGGTTGACCAACATTTTTAAATTGTTCAAGCATTGGCTCTAAATATTTATTAACTTCATCTAAATAAGTATTAAATACAAAAATTTCTGATTTAAGTTCAACCACTTTGCCATCAGCAAATGCAATATCTGCAAATTCAAGTGCATTTTTTGGTGGGTTAAATTTACTTTTGATTGCCACACTTGCTGTTTCAGCATCTTTTAAACTTCTTTCTCTATCAGCAAGTCTGGTTTTAAGTGACTTTCTTAATTTATATAAATCAAAATATCCTAATTTTGAAATTTGTTCAATAGGTGGTAACTTTCTAATCATAATAATGTATCCTTTATAAATAAATTATTAGTTAAGCACCAAATGTGCCACCAGATTGTTCTTCTTTTTCTTTAATGTTTGCTGGTTTAAGAACAATGCCTTTTTGAGCCGCAAGTCTTTCTAAATATCTTTTACGAAGATTAAGTGTTTGCAATTCACTAGCAATATTTCTAAGTTTTTCACTTGTTTGTGCATCTGTGGCTGTTGACGACTCTAATTGAATGCGATCTTCACATAAACCACTTTCTCTATATCTTGCATAAGCAACTGTTCTTGATTGCGATGTTCTTGAACGGCGACGACGAAGAGTTTGCTCTTCAATAGAAAGGGTATGGATTCTTTTATTGATTGTATCAATTTGTGTTACAAGTTCTACAGGTGTTTGTGGAATTCTTGGAATTTTCATAGTTGTATCCTCCTGAACTTTTGCTCTTATTATTATATAACTATTTCACTGAAAAGTCAATATTTGTTAAAAAATTCATAATAAAAGCAGAACGAAAAAGTTCTGCCTTTTTATTATGCTTTAAATACATGTTTGAAACCGTTCCAAATGTCAATAAAGAAGTTTTTGATTCCACCAAAGAATCCATCTTCTGAAATTTGTGTCAACATATCAATGCCATAGCCTTCATTTGCAAATAAGAAGTAAATTGTAAACAATGTCATTGTGATAATGAGTAAAACGAGTAAAACAATACCAATAATTTTTAATGCTTTCATAATATTCTCCTTTAACCTTCATTAATTGCATTTCTTTTATCAACAAAGTTGGTTGAATATGCAACACCGTTAATTTTTAAGTCATTCAACATAAGAATTTGTCTTGAAGCAGAAACAAAGTTTCTTGCTCTATAACTTGAATTATATCTGTTGAATGTAACTGTTTTAGGGTAGGTGGTTGGAAGTTTAAGTTTTGGAATAACAATTTTTGTAACTTTTCCTTTCTTAGCGGAAATGTTAATTCTTTCACTGGTTAAACGCTCTGCGTGTTTTGTTGCAGATATAACATGAGGTCTTATATCATTATTATATACATTAACAATAACTTTTGACTTTCCGGCATATTTATTAACGAATTCACGCTTTTTGATGATTTGAGCAATCATATAATTTTCATATGATTTATAAAATGGTATGATTTCGTCTGAATGATTGATATGCTCAGTGATTTTTATGATGTTTGTGATTGCTGAAACAATATCTTTTGAAGATGTTTCAATCATATCATCAGTATAGTCATTTAATTTTTCTTTATTTAAAATCAAAAATCTTTCGCCGTGTCTAAATTTAATTTCAGTTGCTTGCGAGAAGAATGATTTCACATAAATTTCAGCCATGATATGGAAGTTTGGCAAAATTCTTTCAAAATTTTCAAAGAATTCTTTAGTTTGTCTTCTAAACATATAAGAATAGTTTTTAATTTCATTGAAATAGAATTCAATAAAAGAAAGTGGAACTTCAAACTTTTTTTTCTTATTTCCATAAATTGACTGATGTTTGAAGATTGCTTGTTGAAATATGGTTGCAACAATCATAATATTTTTGCTTGAAGACAAAAATGTTTCATCAGTTGGCATTTCGATATTATACATTTGATTTGCAATCATATCATAAACTCCTTCATATAATATATAATAATTATAAGTATAAATTTAATATTTTTTTAAAAAAGGTGTTGACAAATCTATTTTAAAGTAGTAAAGTATAGGAGCGTTCAAAAAGTGTAACACAATTTGAATGCGATAAAATCACAACAAAAACATGTTTCAAAATTTTTTTAAAATTTTTTAAAAAAGGTGTTGACAAATGTTTTTGAAAGTGATATTATAGAACCGTTCCGCACTGAGTTGTGTTTGGAACACATTGAATTTAATAAACCATGTATTAAAAAATACCTCTGGATGTAATTATTGTTTTATAAACCGAAAGGGAAGTAAGCACATTGTTATGTCTAGAATTTTTTTTTGGTATTAAATTCAATTTCGCACATTGACAACTGCATATTATTAAAGATTATATATTATAGTATATAACGAGAATCAGAAAAGTTAATCAAATATATAGTGTAATACGCAAATACATACAATAGTCAAAAACAACCGTTTTTAATTATTAAATATTATTTAATTACGCTGAGTTAATTAACAATTAATTATGAATTGCAAAGGCAGTTTGCTAATAAGCAAACAGCAAGCACGTATGAACAAAGTAGAATAATCAATTTGATCAAGCTACTAAGAGCGTACGGTGGATGCCTTGGCAC
>JAFQBZ010000091.1 GCA_017399515.1 Clostridia bacterium
CACAGGAAGAACACTTCACCCAGACAATGTTGCTGCAGGTCCAGCAAGTTACGGTATGACTGACACTATGGGAAGAATGCATAGTGATGCACAATTTGCAGGTTCTTATCGGTATGGGTAACAACCCAATGGTTGGTGCATCTGTTGCACTTGCTGTTGCAGTTGGCTCAAGAAAGAAATAAATCAAAAAAAATCAGCACTAACCTGCTGATTTTTTATTGCCTATTTTTCAAACTCAATAAAAAAGACTTCCCAAAACGGAAGTCTTTTTCTATTAATAATAAGTATCTTCAATGAATGTTCCAAAAGAATGTTCAAGTTCGCTTGGTGCAACTTCACCTAAATAATTGGCTTTTGCGTCATAAACATCAACCGGAACAATATATTCAGGAATAGAAACCTGTTTGTTATATGCCTTACTGTGATAAAAACCTGTGCCTGCAAGTTGCCTTAACATAGCCTCATCAAAATTAAACTCTAAAACACAAAATTCAACACCTGGAACAACATCTTGCATTTCTTCTAAATAATTTCTTGCATCACCCATATGTTTAAAAAAGTGTAAATATCTAACATCATCTAAATATTGATTTTTATTCATGCTTTCAAAGTTTTGTTTCATAAATGCCCCATCTAAATTTGGAACAGCAGAAAAATCACCTGTTTCATAAGCAGAAACGGTTTCTCTTGAAACAACTCTATATGCATTAGCGTATTTTTTTGCCATAACAACCTCCTCAAAGTTGTGATTATATTATAACACATAAAACAAAATTTTTCAACCTCATTCACACTCTTTACAATTTAAGTGATAAAATTAACAAATATTTTACTTTTTATTGATTTTAAAATATGCAGTGTGCTATAATCTCTTTATATAAAAGGAGTTAATATATGGCAAAAAGAGAAACTGTTGTGGTTGTTGACTTCGGCGGTCAATACAGCCAACTTATTGCAAGAAGAGTTCGTGATTTGAAAGTATACTCTGAACTTATTCCTTGCACAACATCAGCCGAAAAAATTAAAGAAATTGACCCTATTGGTATCATCTTCACAGGTGGACCACTCAGCACTTTTGATGAAACTGCACTCACCATCGACCCAGAAGTGTTTAATCTTGGAATTCCTATTTTTGCAATCTGCTATGGAATGCAACTCACCGCTCAAATGAATGGCGGAAAAGTTAAAACTGCAAAGATTGGTGAATATGGCAAAGTTGAAATTGAATATCAAGACCACATTCTTTTTGAAGGTGTAAACAAAAAAGGCACCGTTTGGATGAGTCACCACGATTCAGTTGATAAACTTGGCAAAGGCTTCAAAGTCATTGCAAGCACAAAAGACACTGAAATTGCTGCTTACGCTAACGATGAAAAGAAAATCTATGGTTTCCAATTCCACCCAGAGGTTGTGCATAGTATTCAAGGTTTAGACATTATGAAAAACTTCCTTTACAAAGTTTGTAATGCTAAAGGCGAATGGACTATGGATAGTTTTGTTAATGACCAAGTTGCACGCCTTAAAGAAAAACTTAAAGGAAAGAAAGTTCTTCTTGCCCTTTCTGGTGGTGTTGATAGTTCAGTTTGTGCTGCCCTTCTTCAAAAAGCATGCCCAGAAGGTTTGATTTGTGTGTTTGTTGACCATGGACTTCTTCGTAAAGGTGAACGCGAAGAAGTTGAAAAAGTTTTCAAAGAACAATTTAAAATTAACCTTATCACAGCAGACGCTTCAAAAGTGTTCTTAAAGAAACTTAAAAACAAAACCGAACCTGAAAAGAAAAGAAAAATTATTGGCAAACAATTTATCAAAGTGTTTGAAAAAGAAGCAAAGAAAATCGGTAAAGTTGACTTCCTTGCACAAGGAACAATCTACCCTGATGTTATCGAAAGTGGCGTTGGAAAATCACAAGTTATCAAGAGTCACCACAATGTTGGTGGTCTTCCATCAGTTGTTGATTTTGAAGAAATTGTTGAGCCTCTTCGCGACCTTTATAAAGACGAAGTTAGAAAAGTTGGTTTTGAACTTGGTCTTCCTGAAAACATCGTAATGCGCCAACCATTCCCTGGTCCTGGTCTTGCAATTCGTGTTATTGGAAACATCACAAAAGAAAAACTTGACCTTCTTCGCGATGTTGACTTCATCTTTAGAGAAGAAATCGCAAATGCTGGCCTTGACAAAGAAATCTGGCAATACTTCGCAGTTCTCACTAATATGCGTTCAGTTGGTGTTATGGGTGATGAAAGAACTTATGA
>JAFQBZ010000092.1 GCA_017399515.1 Clostridia bacterium
GGCCACGTTGACCACGGTAAAACAACACTTACAGCTGCAATCACAATGAACCAAACACACAAATTTGGTGGAGATGCTAAAGATTACAGCCAAATCGACTCTGCTCCAGAAGAAAGAGCAAGAGGTATCACAATCAACACTGCACATGTTGAATACGAAACAGAAAATCGTCACTATGCACACGTTGACTGCCCAGGACACGCTGACTATGTTAAAAACATGATCACTGGTGCTGCTCAAATGGACGGTGCTATCCTCGTTTGTGCTGCTACTGATGGTGTTATGCCTCAAACTCGTGAACACATCCTTCTTGCTCGTCAAGTAGGCGTTCCAAAAATCGTAGTTTTCATGAACAAAATCGACCAACTTGGTGGAGATATGGAACTTGCTGACCTTGTTGAAATGGAAATCAGAGAACTCTTAACAAAATACGAATACGATGGTGACAACACACCAATCATTCGTGGTTCTGCTTTCCTTGCTCTTGAAGCAGCAAAGGCTGGCAACTATGATTCTGACGATACAAAATGTATCCAAGAACTTATGGATGCTGTTGACTCTTGGATCCCAACTCCAGACCGTGCAACTGATCAACCATTCCTTATGCCTGTTGAAGATGTATTCACAATCACAGGTCGTGGTACAGTAGTTACTGGTAGAGTTGAAAGAGGTGTATTAAAGACAGGTGAAACTGTTGAAATCGTTGGTCTTGAAGACAAGCCAAAATCATCAGTTGTTACTGGTATCGAAATGTTCAGAAAAACACTTGACGAAGCAATCGCTGGTTACAATGTTGGTGTTCTTCTTAGAGGTATCGACAGAACTGATGTTCAAAGAGGTCAAATCCTTGCAAAACCAGGTACAATTCAACCACACACAGACTTCGAAGCACAAGTTTACGTATTGACAAAATAAGAAGGTGGTCGTCACACTGCATTCTTCAACAACTATCGTCCACAATTCTACTTCAGAACTACAGACGTTACAGGTTCTATTTCTCTTCCAGAAGGAACAGAAATGGTTATGCCTGGTGACCACACAAAGATGACAGTTCAACTTATCGCTCCAGTAGCAATCGAAGAAGGTCTTCGTTTCGCTATTCGTGAAGGTGGAAGAACAGTTGGTTCTGGTGTTGTTTCTAAGATTATTAAGTAATTTTAACTTAAAACAAAATTAAGAACTTTGCATTTATGCAAAGTTCTTTTTTTGTGCTAAAATTACTTAATAAAAATATATCTTTATAAAATTTAATACACTCATTACTCTCAAGATAAATTCTGCTTGAAATTTGTGTAATTTGGTTTTTAAAACATAACAAGTATTGACTTCTTTGCATAAATGGTGTATAATGCTTATAATATGTGGGAAATCCACTTTAAGGGGAGAGTATTATGAATAAATATAATAAAAAATTAGATGTTATTGCGAAAAATGTTTCACTTTCTAATGAAGAAAAATTAGAAGCATTAAAAAGCCTTTTAACTCAAGTTGAATCAACAATTGAAAAGTATGGAAGTTATAAAAATTTAACATCATATAGAATTGGCGATATGATTGAAACTAGTGGCATTGGTGCTACTGCTGCTGGTGTGCTTATGATGTTTGCAACTGAAATAATGGAATTGTGTGGTCAGGTAACAGATTTAGATGAAGCGTTCACACTTTCAACTTTAATTGGAACTTCTATTCTTGTCAGTGGAATGGCAACAAAAGGTATTTCTAAACGCATCAAATCAAAGAAATACAACAGTGCAAGTGAAGCATTGCAAGATGTTAAAGATTACATTGAGCAACTTGAAACTGAAAATGTAAAGACAATGGGCTAAAACAAAAAACTCTGCAACTGCAGAGTTTTTTTATGTTTAAAAATTTAAAATGTTTATTGTGGTTGTGATTGATTTTCTTTTTGCAATTTTTCTAAAATATTTTTAATTTCAATGCAGGCAAAACCAATTTTTCTAAGTTCGTTAATTTCTCTGTCTTCTTTCACAATGGGAACACCCATTTCTTCAAGAGCCATTGAACCGATTCCAGCGGCAGTGATTGTTCCTGAAACCGCACAGATTAAATTATTGATAGTCATCAGGTCAGTGGTTTCAAGTGACTTTGTGGCGGTTGCCATTGTAACAATGCCGGCAAGGACTGTTACAACCATTTGACACCAATAAAACCTAGACCTTTTTTCACTGTTAACTAAATAATTATTATCAATTTTGTAATCTAAATTTGCATATTTTTCTTCAAAATCTTTAAGAAGAGAAGAAAGTGCGTCGATTTTTTCTTGCATATCAAGAGATTCATTTTTTGAAATAACTTTAATTTGTTTTTTATATTTATTCATAATAATATCCTTTAAGCGATTAAATTATAATTTGAGTTGATTAGTTTGTCAATATTAAATTAAATTTAAAGCGTTTCAACTGTTTTCAAAACCTCTGCAGAAATAATATTAATAATTTCTGGGTCATCAACAATTTTAAGTTCATCACCATCAGCAAAAATAACGACTTCTGCAGGTTTTACCATTTTGATTGTGTAATAAAAGATAATATTTTCCATTTCAAGGCGTTTAATAACCCAATATTTATTTCCATCATTCAACTTAAACGCTGTGTTTTCTTTAAAATTTTCCATAAAGATTCCTTTAATATATTATGTTTATATGTTAACTTTATTTAAACATTTTGTCAAGTTGAGAGTTTTTTGTTAAGCATAAAATTATTGTAAAAACAAATAGTTTATTGTATAATGATTACAATGAAAGGTGTGTGCCTTTCAAATTGCTGAATATATGGGAGAATATTGTGGCAGGGAAAAAGATTGATGAAGTTTTAAAAAAAAGGCAAGAAAGAGAGCAAAAGTTTCAAGAAGCCATTGATGTTTTGGTGAGATTGAAAGCGCTTATTCCGGCAGACTCAGTGACACTTTATCACGGAAGGGCAAGCCTTCCTGAAGATGTTAATAATTGGCAGGTTGATAATTCTTATCAAAATGCAGGCAAGCAAGAGCACCACAGAAATTTGAATATGGTGAATGGGCTTTCAACATCTCCAAGTTTGGAAGACGCTTCAAAATATGCTCGTGGAAGGGCTCGCGATTTAAACCGAATTGCTGCCGAAAATGGTGGAATTGACGCCAAATATGTGCCTGAATATTATGAAATCAAGCCAGAAACTTCAGGGCTTTACATAATCAATAATTTCGACTTTAAGCCGTCAAAACTCTCAGCAAAAGAACTTAAAGAGTTTTATTTAGCGCTTAATGTTTTTATAAATTATGAACCGACTGAACTTGCACCTGTAAGGTTTGAAGATAGGCAGATTGCTGGTGAAGTTTACAAAATTTTAAGTGGAAAATTAACACAGAAAATCAATAATTATGAAGCAGGTGTTGAAAATCAAAGACTGCTTTCAAATGATGATGTGAATGCTTGTTTAATTGAACTTTTTGAAATGGGGTTTAAAAGCAATTTAAAGCAGGTTGCCCGAGAAGTTGCAGGGGCATTAAATGCCAGAGAATTGCTTGCTAAAAACCCAGGTGAACTTGCTTCAAGATTATCATTTAAAGACGGCAGAAAGCCTGAAGAAATTGAGGCTGGCGAAATTGAAATAAGAGCAAGTGACGGAACAAAATATAGCGTTCCGGTGTCAAATGAATATGTTTATTCATGGCTTGTAAACAATCATATTATTGGCGTTTCAAAAGATATTTTTGACACAGGCATAAACAATTGTTTTATGTTTGACCTTGAAAAAATCAACACTGAAAAAGCACTTGGTGACAAACTTCAAAGCATTCTTCAAGAGTTTGGTGAGTTTTCAAAATTAACAGAAAACGCTTTTGAAGATGAGCAGTTGACAAAATTTTTAGAAAGTTCGTCACCTGAAGAAACAATGGAAGTTTTCAGGGCTGACCCTAAATTTAAAAGGTATTTTGATTTCTGGTCAGGTGTTTGGGAAAGATTTTCGATTGGTGAACATACTGAAACCACAATGCGTGTGTTTGAAGATTCATTTGCAAGAACCACTCCAAAAGAAATTGCTCCATTTGTGAAAATGGCACTTGCTTGTCATGATATCGGCAAGGGAATTGTTAACAATTCGGCAATGAATTCTTATAACCGTCTTGCTGCTATTAATGAAGAAACCACAAGGGTTGCAGGTGAATTTTGTGATTATTATGGAATGAATGAGCAAGTTAAAAATATGCTTATTTTTGCGATTGTTGAAGGGCAGAAATATACTTCGCAATATTACATTCATAAAAGAAAAGATGCCCTTGAAAAACTTGAAGAAAGATGCAGTGAAGTGCTTGCTGAAAACTTGAAACGCAAGCCAACAGAGGCTGAAATTTTAGGTTTTGTGAGCATTTGCAAGATTATTCAAAACTGTGATAGTGGGGCATACACAAGGTATGGAATCACTCGTGATGAAAAAACCGGAAGATATCATCGAAACGGAAATGATATGTTCACGAAATCATTTAAAACCCCAACTGATGTTCGAAAAAGGTCACAACACATGATTGAACCTGATGAACCACAAAACAGATAAAATTAAAACAAAAGGAGAAAAATATGTATATTATCATTTATTTAATTGTTTTGGCTGTTGTTTTATTCATTAATCATATTATTGCTAGTATGTTTTATGATATTGCCGAAAGAAAAGGACATCATGAAAAGAAATATTATTGGCTTTCATTCTGGCTTGGTGCTGTGGGATACATAATGGTTGCGGCACTTCCTGATTTGTTTGCACGCCCACAAAAAGAAGTTGCACCTGTTGAAAATTCAAATGCAAAGTCAACTGAAGAAAAAAAAGAAGAAATTAAAGAGCAATCAAACTTGTTAGATATTTTCAAAACAGACAATTAAGAGTTATGAAACGGCTGGAATTTTCCAGCCGTTTTGCTTGCAGAAAATTAACAATGCAGCCACAAGGTTATTAAAAAATAACACTATTGACAAAGTGATGGTTTTGTGGTAAAATAGTTATATATGTGGGAAAATCCACGCCTAAGGGGAGAGTTTTATGGCAAAAGAAAATGCTTATTTATTTTTAAGTGATTCAAGTTTAGAAGAGTTAGAAAAGTCAAAGGGTGCAATGATTTTGATTCATTATCCTGAATGTATCGAAATGTATAAAAAAGAAATTGCAAGACTTACTGAAGAAAAGAAACCTATTATGCTTGAAAGTGAAGAGTTGAAAAAAGGTTATGAAGACTTGTTTAGACTTCCACTTGCTCAAAGAATTTTTGGTGCAAAAAAGATTAGAGAAGAAAAACAAGACTATGTGAACAAAATTTCAATGGTTGCTAAAAAACTTGCTGATATTGATTCATTAATGGCAGACTATCATTATTACATTTTAGAGGCTAGTCAAGAAATTGACCAATTCACTCATATGCTTTTTAACATTAACTTAGAGCCAAAAGATGTGATTGAGGCTTATCAAGAAATTAGAGCAATGTTAGAAGCGAAAGAAAAGGGAGTTGTAATTCCTGCTGAACCTGTTGCCCGAGAAGTTATTGCTCCAGCAGAACAAGTGGTTGTTCCAGCAGCAGAAGAAGTTAAAAAACCAGCACAACCAAAAACAACAGGAACAAAAGAAGCAAGACTTTCTCCAAGAGAAAAGTTTGAAAGAAGACTTGCAAGAACAAAAGAAATTCAAGAACAATCACAAAGACAACAATAATCTGCAAAAAAAGGGAGTGCAGATTATTACAAATAAAAAACGAAATCAACCCGAAAGGGTTGACTAGTTTTTATTTTACGGAGATTTATGGAAAATAAAAGTTTTAATATTAGTCAAATTTTAAATGCAACCAGTGTGAAAGAGTTAGACTCGATTAACGAAGTGCAACTTATCATTTTTGGGCAAGAAAGACACAGTCAAATGATTTTCGACTATAACACAATGATAGCAAATTATGGCACAATTAATTATGAAGTGTGCGTTAGACAAGAAGAAATTGCGGTGCTTCACGGAAAAAGTGGAATTGCTAGATTGTTTATGGGCAAGAAGTATGACGAGCGAATTGCTGTGCTTGAAAAAGAAATTGAAGAAATTGAAGCGGATAAAAAGGGGCTTGATGTTCTTGCTGATGAAGCACTTCGTTGCATTCAACGCTTTGAAGAAGAAATGAAAGAAACAGCAAAAAGGGTAATGATTGCAACCGGACTCACCGTAGACGGTTTCATTGATGTTTATAACAAGAAAAGAAGAGAACTTATTCAGTCAGCAAAAAACACAAAGAAAACTGAAGAACCAGCAGGACCTTCTCAAAGAGGCGAATAAAAGTGGGCTTAATGCTCATTTTTTATTGCTAATAAAAATGTAAAATGTTAATATAAAATTGATAATGGGAAATTGGGGGACATTATGTCACGAATGATAGATATTGAATATGAGCCATCGCGACTGATTTCAAGTTGCAACGAAGACCTTTCGCGAATAAGAAGTGATATAAACACGGCAGAGCGTAATCTTGAAAGACTTGAAAAGCGTTCAGGAATGGATAAACTTTTTCATATGGGCGAAATAAAAAGAAAAAAAGAAATTTTAAAACGCGAAATTGAAGACTTAAAAAGAAAACTTGCCATTGTTGAAAAAGAACGCGAATTTTATTCAAGGTGGGGAACAAAAATTCCTGAAGGCGAAGCCGGAAAAGAAATGCGTAAACTTTTAGAAGCAAGACAAGAAAAACTTGATATTTTAACCATGATTGAATGTGGACTTATGTAAAAACACACCGAAAACTTTGCGGTGTGTTTTTTGTTTGCTAAAAATAAATTTGATTAAAATTTTTATTTTTGAAAATGGCAAAAATTTTATGGTCAAGTTGCACAAATTTGTTTTGGTAACAATATGTCAAAAAATTCACATAAATGCACAAATTTTCAGGGAAAAATATTGACACTCTTTGACATTAGTGGTATTATGTAGTAGCATACCCTAACTATTGTTGAGAGTCCGTCTATTTTGGCTTTAGTTATGGTTATATAAGTCATAAGTGTAGGTGTGGTGTTGGCTTTAGGTCTTATTTTTCCAACATTCACACAGAATCGACTATCTTCTTGACTTGCTCGAAAATTTTTACTTAATCAAATAAAATGACTATTTAAAATTTTTATGGAGGACTACATGAGTAGCATTAACCAAAAAGTCAAATTAGAAAAATTCGGTAATACTGAAAGATACAAATTTGGTAAGATTAAAGAGGTTAAGGAGATACCATATCTTGTTGAAGTTCAAAAAGATAGTTATCAAAGTTTCATAACAAAAGGTATTCGCGATGTTCTTCGCGATTTTTCTCCAATCACTGATACTGACAACTTGAATCGTTCAGATGCTAGAGAAGACAACACAGATGCTCGTGTTGAACTTTACTTCTTAGAGCACACTCTTGAAAACAAGCCAAAGTATACCGAAGCAGAATGTAAATCAAGAGATGCAACATACGCTGCTCCACTTAAAGTTAAAGTGAGATTGGTTTACAAAGAAACAGGCGAGGTCGTTGACCAAGAAGTTTACATGGGTGATATTCCTATCATGACTGACAACGGTTCATTCATCATCAATGGTGCTGAAAGAGCAATCGTTAGCCAACTTGTAAAAAGCCCTAGCGTTTACTGCTCACAAGGCGTAAACAAAGCAGGTAACTTCGTTACCGAAACAGACATCATTCCAGCGCGTGGTGCTTGGATTGAGTTTGAAGAAGACAACAACGGAATCATTTGGGTTCATGTTGACCGTTCAAGAAAAATGGTTGGTACCATTTTCCTTAGAGCACTTGGAATTTCAAGTGACGAAGAACTTTTAGAAATGTTCGACAACGACCCATCAATCGTTAAAACAATCGAAAAAGACCCAACAAAATCTATGGACGAAGCATTGATTGAAATTTCAAAAAGACTTCGCCCAGGTGAAGTTTTCAACTTGAAAGCAATCAAGAAAGACTTAGAAAAGAGATTTTATTCAACCAGAAGATATGATATCACAGGCGTTGGTAGACACAAATTTAACCAAAAATTAAGTTTAGCAACAAGAATCGAAGGCAAAACTCTTGCTGAAGACATTGTTATTAACGGCGAAGTTTACGCTGCAGCAGGCGAAGTTCTTGATGAAGAAAGAGCAATGTTTGTTCAAAACGCGGGCGTTAACAAAGTTGCTGTTGAAGGCAAACTTTCAAAATTCTATGTTCTTGGCAACAACCGTGTTGACCTTAAAGCATACACAGGTTTAGATGCTGACAAACTTGAAATTGACGAACTTGTTCACCTTCCAACACTTCTTGAAGTGTTAAAAGGCAAGAAAACTATTGCTGAAAAAGAACAAGCAATCATTGACAATCGTGATGAACTTCTCGGTCGCCATGTGTTCTTTGATGATATTTTATCAGCAGTTAACTATCACCTTTGCTTAAAGCAAGGTCTTGGAAATCTTGACGATGTTGACCACCTTGGCAACCGTAGAATCAAGACTGTTGGTGAACTTTTACAAGCACAATTCTTTATTGGCATGGCAAGACTTGAAAGAGTTATCTCTGAAAGAATGCAAGTTCAAAATGTTGAAGAAATCAGCCCTAGCACACTTATCAATGTTAGACCTGTTTCTGCAGCAATTCGTGAATTCTTTGGTTCAAGCCAAATGTCACAATTCATGGAACAAACAAACCCAATCGCTTCTCTTACACACAAGAGAAAAGTTTCATCTATCGGTCCTGGTGCGTTAACTCGTGAAAGAGCCGGCTTTGATGTTCGTGATGTCCACTACACACACTATGGTCGTTTGTGTCCAAACGAAACCCCTGAAGGTCAAAACATCGGTCTTATCAACTCTCTTGCAACTTATGCAAAGATTGATAAATATGGCTTCGTTGAAGCACCATATAGAAAGATTGATAAAGCAACCGGAAAGGTTACTGACGAAGTTGTTTACATGACAGCAGATGTCGAAGAAAAATATGTTATTGCGCAAGCAAACGAAGACCTTACTGAAGATGGCAAACTTTTACACGAAAAAGTTACTTGCCGTAAGAAAGGCGAAATCGTGGAACTTCCAAGAGAACAAATCGACTTTATCGATGTTTCTCCAAAAGAACTCGTTTCTATCGCTACAACACTTGTTCCGTTAATTGAAAACGACGACACCACCCGTGCGATGATGGCGTCAAACATGCAACGACAAGCCGTTCCACTTTTAAAAACTGAAGCGCCAATCGTTGGCACAGGCACAGAACACAAGATTGCTGTTGACTCTGGTGTTATGGTTGTTGCTAAAAACGATGGTATTGTTAAATATGTTTCAAGTGAAAAAATTATCGTTGAAACAAAAGATGGCGAAGATGTTTATGTTCTTATCAAGTTTGTTCGTTCAAACTCAGGAACATGTATGCGTCAAAAGCCAATCGTTGAACATGGTCAAATGGTTAAAGCAGGTGATGTTCTTGCTGATGGTCCATCAACAAACAATGGTGAACTTTCAATCGGTAAAAACATTCTTGTTGCATTCATGCCATGGGAAGGATACAACTTCGATGACGCGATCTTAATTTCAGACGAACTTGTTGAAGATGATGTCCTCACTTCTATCCATATTGAAGAATATGAGCAAGATGCTCGTGACACAAAACTTGGACCTGAAGAAATCACAAGAGATATTCCAAACATTGGTGAAGATGCTCTTGTTAACCTTGATGAAAACGGTATCGTTAGAATCGGTGCTGAAGTTACCACAGGTGACATTTTGGTTGGTAAGGTTACACCAAAAGGTGAAACTGAACTCACCCCAGAAGAAAGACTTCTTCGTGCTATCTTTGGTGAAAAAGCAAGAGAAGTTCGTGACACATCACTTCGTGTTCAACACGGTGAAGGTGGTATTGTTGTTGATGTTAAAGTGTTCACTCGTGAAAACAAAGACGAACTTGCAACCGGCGTTAGCAAACTTGTTCGTGTTTACATCGCTCAAAAGAGAAAAATGAGCGTTGGTGACAAGATGTCAGGTAGACACGGAAACAAGGGTGTTGTTTCAAGAATTCTTCCAAAAGCAGATATGCCATTCATGGCTGACGGAACTCCTGTTCAAATTCTTTTGAACCCACTCGGCGTTCCTTCGCGTATGAATATTGGACAACTTCTTGAAGTTCACTTAGGTTTCATTGCTAAGGCTCTTGGTTGGAAAATTGCAACACCAGTATTCGACGGTGCAAAAGAAGCAGATATCCAAGAATTATTTAGAGAAAACAACTTCCCAGAAGATGGAAAAATCCAACTTTATGACGGAAGAACAGGTGAACCATTTGAAAACAGAACCACTGTTGGTATCATGTATATGTTAAAACTTCACCACTTAGTTGTTGATAAAATGCACGCTAGATCAACCGGACCTTACTCACTCGTTACTCAACAACCTCTTGGTGGTAAAGCACAACTTGGTGGTCAAAGATTTGGTGAAATGGAAGTTTGGGCTCTTGAGGCTTATGGTGCTTCTAACATTCTCCAAGAAATGCTCACAGTTAAATCAGACGATGTTGTTGGTCGTCTTAAAACATACGAAGCCATTGTTAAAGGTGAAAACATCACCGAACTTGGTATTCCTGAATCATTCAAAGTTCTTATCAAAGAACTTCAAGGTCTTGCACTTGATATTAAAGTGCTTACTGAAGACAAGCAAGAAATTGGTCTTAAAGATTTAATGGAAGACGATAGAGATATTCCAGAACCAATTAGAAGTAAGCCAAACAGAAACGAACAAGAAGTTGAAGTTGAACTTGGTTCTTCTGTTGAAGACCTTATGTCAAGCGACCTTGCTGGTGATTCAAAAGTTATCGATAATGATGACGCTGGAAGCCTTTTTGACTTCGATGACGACTTATAATAAGCGACTTTAAATAAAACTTTTTAGATATTTAAATTAAGGGGAAAGATATGTTTGAATTAAACAACTTTGACTCAATGCAAATCGGTCTTGCAAGTCCAGAGAAAATTCGTGAATGGTCTTACGGCGAAGTTACAAAACCTGAAACCATTAACTACAGAACACAAAAGCCTGAAAGAGACGGCTTGTTCTGTGAAAGAATTTTTGGACCTACAAAAGACTGGGAATGTCATTGTGGAAAATATAAAAGAATTCGTTATAAAGGCGTAGTCTGTGATAAGTGTGGCGTTGAAGTTACTCGTGCCAAAGTGAGAAGAGAAAGAATGGGTCATATCGAACTCGTTACTCCTGTTTCACACATTTGGTACTTCAAGGGCGTTCCTTCAAGAATTGGAACACTTTTGAACATTTCAATTAAGAAACTTGAACAAGTTTTATATTTCACATCTTTCATTGTTACAGACCCTGGAACAACTGAATTTGAATATAAACAAATTTTAAACGATAGAGAATATCGTGAAGCCGTTGAAAAATATGGCTCAAAAGCATTTAAGGCTGGTATGGGTGCTGAAGTTATTAAGCAACTCTTATCAGAAATTGACCTTCAAAAAGAATCAGATGAACTTAAAGTTATCTTGAAAAACTCAAAAGGTCAAAAGAAACTCAGCGTTGCAAAAAGACTTGGACTTGTGGATTCATTCCTTAAAACCGGTTCAAGACCTGAATGGATGATTCTTGATGTGCTTCCTGTAATCCCACCAGAACTTCGTCCAATGGTTCCACTTGATGGTGGAAGATTTGCAACAAGCGATTTGAACGATTTATACAGAAGAGTTATCAATAGAAATAACAGACTTAAGAAACTTACTGAACTTGGTGCTCCTGAAATTATCTGCAGAAACGAAAAGCGTATGCTTCAAGAAGCCGTTGACGCTTTAATCGATAACGGCAGAAGAGGCAAGCCAATCGCAGGTGCTGGAAACAGAGAACTTAAATCTCTTTCTGGTCTTCTTCGTGGTAAGCAAGGTCGTTTCCGTCAAAACCTTCTTGGTAAGCGTGTTGACTATTCTGGTCGTTCAGTTATCGTCGTTGGACCATACCTTAAAATGTATCAATGTGGTCTTCCAAAAGAAATGGCTCTTGAACTTTTCAAACCATTCATCATGAAAAGACTCGTTGATTTAAACCAATCACACAATATTAAGAGCGCAAAACATGTTGTTGAAAGAGCAAGACCAATCGTTTGGGATGTTCTTGAAGATGTTATTAAAGATCACCCAGTTCTTTTGAACCGTGCTCCAACACTTCACAGACTTTCAATCCAAGCGTTTGAACCTGTTCTTGTTGAAGGTGGCGCTATGAGATTGCACCCACTCACTTGTGCAGCGTTCAACGCTGACTTCGACGGTGACCAAATGGCTGTCCATGTTCCACTTTCAATCGACGCTCAAACAGAAGCGCGTTACCTTATGATTGCTTCAAACAACATTTTGAAACTTTCAGACGGTGAACCAATTTCTGTTCCTTACCAAGATATGCTTTATGGTATTTATTACCTTACTGTAGAACTTGCTGGGGAAAAGGGTGAAGGCAAAATCTTTGCTGATATTGACGAAGCAATCATGGCTTATCAAACCGGCAATGTAAGTTTACACTCAAAAGTTAAAGTTAGAGTTCAAAAAGAAATCGATGGAAAGGTTTACTCAACTCTTCTTGATACCACTGTTGGTAGAATGATTTTCAATCAAGCAATCCCAGAAGGTATTGGAATTATTGAAAGAAACACTCCAGAAGATATGCTTAAGAACGAAGTTGAATATGCTGTTGATAAAAAGAATATGAAAAAGATTATCA
>JAFQBZ010000093.1 GCA_017399515.1 Clostridia bacterium
ATATAAATGTGGATTTATGATTATTTCTCACCAAGAAAGAATTTTAGATATTGCAGACAAAATTGTTGTGCTTTCATCTGGACAGGTTAAAACTTTTGGAACAAAAGAAGAAGTGCTCCCTAACCTTTCTGAAATTTATTCTGCTTGTTCAAGGCTTGAGGAGGTGGAATAATGGAACTTAACAAAATTGATAAAGAACTTTTAAAAACCATTGCAGACCTTCACGAGATTCCTGAAGGTGCATATAACATTAGAAAAGATGGCAAACTTGTGTCAAGAAATGTGAGTGCTAACATTGATATTGTGACAAAACAAGATAAGCCAGGCATTGACATTTTTATTAAAGATGGCACAGTGAATGAAAGTTTGCATATTCCTGTTATCGTTTCAGAGGCTGGGCTTCACGACCTTGTATATAACGATTTTCATATTGGAAAGAACTGTGATGTAACAATTGTTGCTGGTTGCGGAATTGCTTGCGGTTCAAGCAAAGACAATGGTCACGATGGCGTCCATTCATTCTTTGTTGGTGAAAACTCAAAAGTAACCTATGTTGAAAAGCATTATGCTATGGGTGACGGCTCTGGAAAGCGTGAACTCAACCCAATTACAAATGTTGAACTTAAAAAGAATGCTTATATGAAAATGGAAACCGTTCAAATTGGTGGTGTAACCTATTCAGTTCGTGAAACAAATGCAGTTTTAGATGAACTTTCAAAACTTGAAATCAGTGAAAAAATTATGACTGATTCAAATGATTACGCTGAAACAAAGTTTAATGTTGATTTGAATGGAAAAGATTCATCAACCCATGTGGTATCTCGTGCGGTTGCAAAAGAAAATAGCAAACAAGTTTACATTTCAACAATTAATGGAAACAACAAGTGTTATGGTCACACTGAATGTGATGCCATTGTTATGGACAGTGCAAACATTGTTGCAAAACCTGAAATCACTGCAAAAGTTGCAGATGCTTCCCTTATTCACGAAGCGGCTATTGGAAAGATTGCTGGTGAGCAACTCATCAAACTTCAAACATTAGGTTTAACAGAAAAACAAGCCGAAGATGAAATTATTAAAGGTTTCTTAAAATAAAAAAGATAGGGACAACCCTATCTTTTTTTGTGTCAAATTTTTACATTGAAGGACCTTCAGGTGCAGGACTTCCGTCACGCTTAACCTTTCTTCCAGCAGCATTTAAGTATTCAGGAACATAAATGCCCGTTTTAGTTTGTTTGTATGCTTGGTCTTCAAACATAATTTTCTTTCTTGTAATTCCAAGTGCTCTGCCGGTATCTTGCATATATTTTGCAGCCCTTTCAATTGTGTCAGTTGCATAGTCAGTATATTCTTCTTGTGATAAATATCTGCCGTAGAAACTTGGTCTTTCTGTGTTTCTATCTAAATATCTCTTTAAGTTTCTTGAATAACCTCTGTTAGTGATTGCATCATCAAGATGATTTCTTTTAATGAAATATTTTGATAAATAGAACAAACCTGCAAACATTTCCCAATCAATTTTTGCAGATGTTACTTTATCTGTCATTTTAATTGGACCTTTGTTTTCAATATAGTTCATATAAAGATCATAATTTTCGTTTGCGGAATAAATGCCTTTTGGCATAAGGCGAAGCCCTGATCTTTCACGGTTAATTCCACGAAGATATGTGCTGCTTTCAGCATCAATTCTAAACACAACATCATATTTGCCTTCAGCATTTTTTGCTAAGATGATGTTTCTTGAGTTTGCATCGGTGTCACCAATTGCATTTGGAATGAAGTATGAACAAAGTGCAACTTGAATCATTGCTCTTGGAGTCATAACGCTGTTGATATATTCATTTGCAAAGAATTCTTGAATGTCGGCAAATGAGTAAAGGTCAGGAAAACTTTCTTTGTCATTATCAGTATTAATTTTTGCTGCTTTTAAAATGCGGTCTAAACGCATTGTTTCAATGTGTCTGCCGTCTTCAGTTTGCATATGGTTTAAGTCAATAACGCTTGAACCTAAAATTGGGTTTGCGCCGTCAAGTGAAACGCCATAAGTTTCAAGTGGAGTTGGATACGCTTCAAGTGAACTATTCACCATAATTCTGCCGAGTGTTTCAATTCTTGATGATAAATTATAATTTTTAACATAGTGAGGCCAGAAAACATCTAAACCCTCTTCAAGCCTAAAACCATAAAGCCCTGTTGTTGTTGACTTTTCTTCTTCTGTTGGAAGTGAGTGAGAATATCTTGTATAATCAAAAATAGGTGTAATACCATCATTTCTTGCTTGCATGTTTGCAACAGATGTGTCGTGTGGCAAAACATTTGTTTCAATGCCGAACGCTTTAATAAGTTCTTTAATTGCGTTATATTCTTGTGTGCTCATCATAAATGACATAGTTATATCCCCCTTTAATGTCATCATATTTGGTTATATTAATAATACCATAAACACGCAAAAATTGCAATACTTTTAGAAAATTTAATAAGGCGACAATAAAATAAAAAAAGTAAGCGTTTTTGCTTACTTTTTGTTTTTGTCTTTAGAAAATAATTTTAAAATTCCACTCAAAAATTTTGGTGCTTTAATGCATACGATAGTCATAAACTTACCTCCGTTAATGCATTATATGATTATAAGCAGTTTTTGTGTGTGAAAAATTTTAGAAGCGTTTTAAAATTTTGTGGAATAAACTTTTGCCTTTGAGTTGTTGAATTGTTTTTTTCATATTTTCAGATTTAAAGATTGTTGAGCCTGAAACAATAATGTTAACACCCATTTTGCGAAGAAGTTTTGCATTTTTAAGTGTAACGCCACCGTCAATTTCAATATAAACTTTTTTGTTAAGTTCACGAATTTCAGCAATCTTTTCAGCAGAACCAGGAATGAATGCTTGACCACAAGCACCAGGCTTAACACCCATAACAACAACCATATCAACATTGCCTGCGTCTAAATAATCTTTAATTTTGAGTACAGGTGTTTTTGGGCTGATTGCAAGACCGGTCAAAACATTTTGGTCACTGATTTTTTTAAGAGTTTTCTCAACATCTTTGCATGCTTCATAGTGAACAGTAATGATATCTGCTCCTGCTTTAACATAATCATCAATAACATTGTCAGGGTTTTCAACCATCAAATGCACATCAAGCAAAAGGTTTGTTTTATCTCTAATTTTGTCAACAAGTTTATGGTCAAAAGAAGTGTTTTTAACAAACTTTCCGTCCATAACATCAAGGTGAACAAGATTTGCTTTTGCTTTTTCAATGTCAGCAAGTGCTTTATCTAAAATCTCATCATTGTTATAATCAATTGCAAGAATAGATGGTGCAACTTTAACGAGTTTTGGTGTCATAATAAATCTCCTTATTTGTTTTTGTTTAATGTAGAGCGACGAAGTTGCCCGCAAGCGCCTTCAATGTCACTGCCAAGGGTTCTTCTGGTTGTTGCAGAAATGCCTTGTTCTTTAAGATATTCCCAAAAAGCAGCCTGTTTCTCTTTTGTTGGAGGTTTTAAGGCTGGGTTTTCAATTGGCGAATTTGGTGTTGCGTTTATTGGAATCAAGTTAAAGTGATATGAAATGCCTTTGCAAAGTTCTTTAAGTCTTTTTGCGTCATCTTCGTTGGTGTTCATATCAAGTTCAATATATTCAAACACAATTCTGCGTCTTGTTTTTTCAAAGTAATACTTAATTGCAAAGAATAACTCTTTAAGTGAATAAGCATTTGCCACTTTCATAATTTTCTTTCGGTGTTCATCGGTTGAAGCATGAAGTGAAATTGTGAGAGTGATTCCAAGGTCTTCATCTGCAAGTTTTTTAATTTTATCAGCAAGTCCGCAAGTTGAAAGTGAAATGCTTCTTTGTGATAAATTAAATCCTTCTTTTGCAGAAATGAGTCTTATAAACTTAACAACATTGTCATAGTTATCAAGAGGTTCTCCGCAGCCCATAAGCACAATGTTTGTGATTTTTCTATCTGCTGTTGTTCCGCCGATATGATTGTTGATTGCAAGCACTTCGGCAAGCATTTCGCCTGCTGTTAAGTTTCGAGCAAGTCCGTCAATGCCTGTTGCACAGAATGCACAACCCATTCTACAACCAACCTGTGTTGAAATGCAAATGGTGTTGCCATATTTATAGTTCATCAAAACACATTCAACAATATTTCCGTCAGGAAGTGACAATAAATATTTTCTTGTTCCGTCTTTGCTGATAAGTTCTTTTTCAATTTTAACAGGTGTTTCGATATAGTTTGATTTAAGACTTTCACGAAGATCGAGAGGAAGATTTGTCATCTCGTCAAAAGGTTTATAGTCATAAATCCATTTATAAAGTTGTTCTGCCCTATATCTTGGCATTTTTAAGTTCATACTTTCAAGTTCTGCTTTAAGTTCAGAAAGTGAAAAGTCATGTAAAAGTTTCATTATTTACCTCATAAGTGAATTTGGATAACACTTTTAAATTTGTCACCAATATTAATTTTTCTTCCGTTTAAAAGTTGTTTTGCTGGAAGCACTTTTCCCCCAGGAAGTTGCATTTCTAAAATTTCAATAGCGCCGTCACCGGTTCTAACAAACACACCTTTTTTAACAGAACTGTTTGAAAGAATGGTTCCAACTTCTGCGGCTTGCATTTCTTCGTCAAGTTCAATGTCTGCAGGCTTTGCTCTGTAAATTTTTACAAGGTCGTCACCAAGAAGTGTTCTTGCAACAGGATTAGGGTTTGAACCAAGAATCAAGTTCTTGATTTCTCTGCTTGATTTTTCCCAGTTAATGACGGTGTCATTTTTAGAAATTTTTGTTGTGACAGAAGCGTCAAATTGTTCTTGTTTTGTGTAAGTTGCTGTTCCGTTTTCAATTTTTTCAATAACTTCTAAAAGAAGGTTTGCACCAAGTTCTGCAAGTCTGTTTGAAAGTTCACCGGCAGTTTCTGTGTCGAATATTGGTGTTTTAACAACATCAATAATGTCACCGGTGTCAAGCCCAATTTCAGTTTGCATAATGGTAACGCCGGTTTCTGTGTCGCCACGAATAATTGCTGTTTGAATTGGTGAAGCACCTCTATATTTTGGAAGTATTGATGCGTGAACATTAATAACGCCAAATCTAGGAATTGAAAGAATGTCTTGACTCAAAATTTGACCATAAGCCGCTGTAACCATAAGGTCTGGTGCAAGTGCACGAAGGTCAATCACCCCATCTCTAGAAATTTTTGGAAATTGAAACAGTGGAATATCATTAGTAATGCAGTATTTCTTTATTGCTGAAAACTCAATTTTATTTCCACGCTCGGTTGGTTTGTCTGGCTGTGTAACAACAGCAATAACATCATGATTAGATTTAACTAAAACATCTAAACTGTTAATTGCAAAATCAGGTGTGCCTAAAAAAACGATTCTCATTAAAATTGCTCCTTGAAATTATTTTTTTCTTTTTCTGTTATATTCGTCACGATCATCAAACATCTCGGTTGCTTTATCGATATATAAAATTCCGTTCAAGTGGTCAAACTCATGGCAGAAACACTTAGCCTCAAAACCTGTAAGTTTCTTGTTTGAAATAAGTTTTCCATTTCTGTCTTGATATTCAACCCAAACCTTTTCAGGGCGTTCAACAATTCCGCATTTGCCAGGAACTGAAAGACAGCCTTCAACTTTGATTTTATTTTCCCCTTCTTCTTTTAAAATTTTAGGGTTAATGCATTCACGAAGAACTTTGTCTTTACCTGCTTGCATAACAAATGCACGCTTTAAAACACCAACTTGAACTGCAGCAAGACCTGCACCGTCACTCTTTTTCATTGTTTCAGCCATATCATCAAGTAAAGTCCAAAGGTTTTGGTCAAAATCAACAACAGGTTTAGATGTTTTTCTAAGGGTTTCATCTCCGTCATGTAAAACTTTTCTATAAGCCATTTATAATTCTCCTTAACTTAGGTTTTGTGGATTGATTTCCACAAAGATTGTAACATTTGATTTTTTAAGTGTGTCAGCAAGTTCAAAAAGTTTCTTTGTAATTTCATCGGCATTTTGAATTTTAAGCCTTGTCAAAATTTGAAGTCTGTGCTTATTTTGAATTCTGCCGATTGGTGCTTTCATTGCACCCAGATAAACAAAGTCTTTTTTATGCTCTGCTTGAATTTTCTTTACCTCTTCATAATACACCTTAGCGGTATCTTTTGCAAGATTTTCGTCTTCAGAAGTAATCAAAATTCTAATAATTTTAACAAAAGGTGGATACATTGTGGTTTCACGAAGGTTAATTTCCTTTTTATAGAAGGCAGGATAATCATAAAATGATGCAAGTTTATATGCATAGTGTCTTGGAACATAAGTTTGGAGATAAATTTCACCAGACTTGTCTGCTCTGCCAGCCCTTCCTGCAACTTGAGTGATAAGTTCAAAAGTCTGCTCAGTTGAAGTGTATGACGATTGATAAAGACTCACATCAGCGTCAACAATTCCAACCAAGGTAACACTTGGAAAGTCATGACCTTTTGCAATCATTTGAGTTCCAACCAAAATTTGTGTTTTGCCCTCTCTAAAATCAGACAAAATTTTAAGATGACTGTCTTTTGTTTTGGTTGTGTCGTTATCCATACGCCAAATAGACACATTTGGCAAAAACTCTTGAATTTCTTGAACCACTCTTTGTGTTCCAATTGCCCCTGTTGAAAGTGTCATATTTCCACACTCAGGGCATTCGGTAAACACTTTATATCTGTTTCCGCAATAATGGCATTTAAGCACATTTTCATATTTATGATAAACAAGTGAAACATCACAGTCAGTGCACTTTGCAACAAAGCCGCATTTCTTGCACATCATAAACGAAGCATAACCACGCCTGTTAATAAATAGCATTGCTTGATTGCCTTCGTTAACTGTTTTAATAAGTGCTTCTTTAAGTGCGTAAGAGAAAACCCCTGTGTTTCCTTCACGAATTTCGTTACCCATATCAATAATTTTAAGTGGAGGAAGTTCTCTTTTGTTAATACGCTCTTTCATTTCTAAAAGTTGATAATTTCCCACCATAGCCTCGTGATAACTAAC
>JAFQBZ010000094.1 GCA_017399515.1 Clostridia bacterium
AACACCAAGTGCGAAATCAAGTGTTAAACATCCGGTTGGAATAACTTCAATGTCTTGACCTTGAAAATCACCAAGACGCATAATGCTTCCCTTACCAAATTCTTTTTCAATTTGTGCAATTGCTTGCTCTAAGTTTTTTTGTTTATCTACCATAATATAATCCTCTAAAATTAGTCTTAAAAATTATTCAGCGTCTTTTTCAACTTCTTCTGTTTCTTCATCTTCTTTTTTTTCTTCTGTTTGTGAAGAAAGAACTTTGATTGCCTTAACTGTATAGTTAACGCATGACACTATTGATAATACCACACCAACAATCATTATTGCAAGACCGATATATTGTACATAATCAACAAATTTTGCGTCAACACTTGCACGAAGTGCGATGTATAAAAGAAGCACAACATTTGAAATGTCTAAGAAGAACGATTTCACTTTGCCAAAAATATCTGCTGGAATAACAAAGTTTTTGTTAGCAGCAACCATACGAATTCCACTGATTAAAATGTCACGAAGAACAACAACTAAAAGCATTAAAATTGCAAGCCAATCAGCAATCCAACCTGCTGTTGCACCAGCAAATAAAACTAAAATCATTGCAGTTGTTGTGATAAATTTATCTGCAATTTGGTCCATAAACTTGCCAAAATCTGTAATTAAATTATATTTTCTAGCAATTTTTCCATCAAGAAGGTCTGTTAAACAACCAAGAACATAAATTCCAAGTGCGACATAAACGCCAACACCATTTGAAATTGGAAGCAAAAACATAAGCACAATAAGTGGTGTGCAGAAAATTCTTGCCATAGTTAAAATATTAGGAACATTCATTTTAATTTTTAATTTACTCATCTTCTTCTACCTCTCCTTTTAAATCATAACCAAAAGACTTTGTTATTTTAACATTATAATATCTTCCAATTTCAAGTGGATGTTTTGATTTGAAAAATACTAATGTGTCAGCCTCAGGGGTTTGATATTCGCTTCTTCCAAAGAATAATTGACGGTCATAATCAATACCCTCATAGCAAACTTCAATAGTTTTGCCAACAAATCTGTTATTGATTTCTTGAGCAATCTTTCTTTGAATTCTAACAAGTTTCAATAATCTCTTTCTCTTAACATCTTCATTCACTTGGTCAGGAAGAAGTGCTGCTGCGGTTCCTTCTTCTTTTGAATATGCAAAGAAACCAACATGCATAAGTTTATATCTTTCAACGAAGTTGCAAAGTTCATTGAAATCTTGCTCAGTTTCACCTGGGAAACCAACCATTAAAGTTGTTCTTATTCCAATGTAAACCGGTTGACTTTGAATCTTGTCTAACAAATTCACAATGTCACCATGAGTGGTTCTTCTGTTCATTCTCTTAAGCACAGGGTTTGCGATGTGCTGAAGCGGAATGTCAATATATTTGCAAACTTTAGGGTTATTCACAATTTCATGAATCAATTCATCAGTTACCATTTCTGGATAACAATATAAAAGACGAATTCTCTTCAATCCTTCAATTTTTGAAAGTTTTTTAATTAATGGAACAAGTTGTGATTTTCCCGATTTATCCATTCCATATCTTGAAATATCTTGAGCAACTAAAATAAGTTCACTTGCACCATTTTCAACCAAACTTTGTGCTTCATCTAAAATATTTTCCATGCTTTGTGATTTATATTTTCCACGAATAAATGGAATTGTGCAGAATGTGCAATAGTTTTCGCAACCATCAGCAATTTTTAAATATGCATAATGAAGCGGAGTTGTAACCATTCTGTCTTTTATAAATGGAATTGACGCTTGATCACTGATTTTAACAATTTTTTTGCTCTTTTCAAATGATTTTTCAATAATTTGAACAATGTCTGGATATTGGTCAATACCCAAAAAGATATCAACTTCAGGAAAATCTTCACGCATTTGCCCAGACCATTTTTGAGGCATGCAACCGGTAACAATAAGTCTTTGGCATCTTGCATTAGGATTTCTTCTAAATTCACTCATTTCATTAATGGTGTCCATAGATTCATTTCTAGCATTTTTAATAAACCCACAAGTGTTTATGATAATTATATCAGCATTTGAAGCGTCTGATGTGAATCTATAACCAGCATTTCGAAGATAAGTAAGCATTATTTCAGAGTCAACTCTGTTTTTATCACAGCCAAGAGAAATAATGCCAACTAATTTTGATTTATACATTTTCTTTTCAGTTTTCAATATATCAACATCAGTTGTTTCTATATTTTTCTTTTTTTCGCTCATTTTTCACCTTTGTTTCTAATTTTCTAAATTTTCTATAACAAGTTCAATTTCTTTTTTAGTTAAGTTTGCAACTTTTAAGTGACGAACTTCTTCATCATAAACTGTTGAATATAAAAAGTCGTTTTCATCAGTAAGATTTTCTGCACCTTCACTTCCAATTGCTCTAACTGAATCAAGTTCATCTTCTGTTTTATAAGCAATTCTTGTTGGAAGATTATGATTGATTTCTCTTCTTTCAATTTCGCCAGCAGAAGCAAGCATAACATAAACACCAACAATTCTTCCAAATTTTAAAATGTTATAAATGCATGTGTTAATTCTTTCACTATCTAAAAATTGTGACATTTTTGCATAGTTATTAATAAACACAACAATATATGGCATTTTTTCTGTGCTTCTTTCTTCTGCTTGAAGGTTGTAAGAACTAATAGTTTTTACACCTGCATAAACAAGATTATTATATCTTGCCTCAATTTCTTTTGAAAGTTCAACAAGGGTGTCAACAATTTCACGATTATTTTTCGCAACCCTGTTGAAATACATATATGAACTGTTTTCAAACACATCAAATTCACTGTCAAACATTGCGTCACAAACAACAAACTGCATTTCTTCTGGAGTGTTCTTTAAAAGCAAACTCAATAAAATTGAACTGAATCCACTAAACACAACATCTTCATTCCTTGTGAACACTGCGGTTCCACAAGTATCTTTTAAATGTCCATAAACAAGTTCACCTTCTTCGTTTTTGCCAAGCAAATATGAAAACTTGTCTTCTTCTTTAAATTCGTCAGTGCTAATAACATCAATAAAGTTAAATGGCTCAATTTTAGGATAAACACTTTCTGGTTCAACCTCTTCAACTTCTTCTGTTTCTTTTGCCTCTTCTTGCACATCTTCAGTTGCATTTTTAACTTGAGCGGCTTGATTCAATTCTTCTTCCATTTCATCAGCCATTGTGCTAAGTTTTGAAAAGTCTGAAAGAACTTCTGTGTTATATTCACTTTCAACACTATTCATAGTTGGTTCTTCATCAACTAAATTTTCATAGTTTGAAAATGCGAAAATATCATCTTTTTGAACTGACGAAGTTGTTTCTTCCGCTGACAAGTCAACCACATCTTCATCATCTTCAACTTTTTCTTCTGCAGATGAGGTATTTTCTTCACTATTAATGTTTAACAAATCTGCAAGCAACTCTTCGTCACTTGGTTCATCTTCTTCATCTTCAGGTTTAATGTATTCAATTTTTTCTTCTGCATTTTCAACAGTTGACTCAACTTTTGTTTCGTTAGAAGTTTCTGTTAAAACATCTTTTATTTCATCAAATTTTTCTGTTGCCACATCAGTGATAATTTCATCATCATCAGTTGAATCACTTGATAAAATTGCATCTAAGTCTTTTAAAAAGTCATCTAAACTTGAACTATCAATAGTGTCTGAATCTTCTTCAGTTTCAGGGTTTAAATTAACTCTTTCAACTTTTGGACCTTCTGCAGTTTCTTCTTGAACTTCTTCTGTTTTTTCTTCTTTTACTTCTTCAGGAACTCCAGAATTAACTTCAAAGTCTGCAAAAGTGTCATAAATGTTTAAATTTACTTCACCATCATCAGCAACAGATTCTTGAACTTCAGGTTCTGCTGCTGATTCATTTTCAACTTCTTTCACAGACTCAAACGAATCAACAGTTTCTGTTGATTCATTTGATTGAGTGATAATAATTTCGTCATCATCACTCTCTGCTAAATTTATTTCTTTATCATTATTAGACTCTAATGTTGGTTCAGCACTTGAAACAATGCTCTCTTCATTGTTTTCACTTGAACTAACATCAACTTCTTCATAATTTGACGCATTTTCTCTGGCAAGTTTTTCTTGTTCCCTTTCTGCTTTATGCTTTTCAGGGTCATAGTCGTTATACATATTAGGGTCAGTTTCAACGCCACGCTCTCTATCTAAAGATTCTCTTGCCGCTTTTAATTCATCAAGATTTACTGAACTAACATTTTTATCCAATTTTGTTTACCTCACATTTTGTAATGTTTCTAGTTTAAACTAACTGTCGTATTCTTCTCCAAATTGCTCTCTAAATTCTTCTGGAGAAATTAATATCTTTCTTTGTTTTGAACCATTTGCCTGAGCAATATAACCTTTGTCAGTCATTTGGTCAATAATTTTTGCCGCTCTCGAATAACCAATCGCAAGTCTTCTTTGCAAATAAGATGTTGAAGCACCACCATTTTGCATAACGGTTTTAAGTGCAACTTTGAATAAAGAGTCAAGTGCTTCTCTTGCTTGAGGAACACCACTGCCTCCAACAAAGCCACCAACAGAGTCGGCTTCTTGTTGTTCTTCATCAATAGCACTTTCAACTGCAGCATCATAATTTGCTGTGTTATTTTTTATTGTATATTCAATAACAGCCCTAATTTCTTCATCTGTTGCATAAGACGCCTGAAGTCTTGGCATTGCAGATGTTCCTGTTGGGAAGAATATCATGTCACCCTTACCCAAAAGTTTTTCAGCACCAACAGTGTTGATGATTGTTTTTGAATCGATACCAGATTGCAAACTGAATGCAATTCTAGATGGAATGTTTGTTTTGATAACACCTGTGATAATATCAACAGATGGTCTTTGTGTTGC
>JAFQBZ010000095.1 GCA_017399515.1 Clostridia bacterium
CATCTTTCCGTTGATTTGAACAGGAATTTCAATTTCATTTAAAATCATCGCTTTTTCATCAGCAACTGGCCATTTTTCATTTTCGATATTTTCGCCATAGCCCATAATTTCGAAAAGTTCGTTTGCGATGTGTGGTGCAAATGGGCTGATGATTAACAATAAGTTTTTGTAATCTGCGTGTGACAATTTTCCAACCTTATAGATTTCGTTAACCAAAATCATAATTGAAGAAATTGCTGTGTTGAATTTTGTGTTATCAATATCGCTTGTAACTTTCTTAATTGTTGAGTTTGTGATGAAGTTAAGTTCTTTAACTTCACTGTCAACAACAAGTTCTTGCAAGTTCCAAATTCTTGACAAGAGTTTATTGCAGGCTTTCAAACCTTCTTCACTCCAAGTTGCTTTTTCACTGTAATCTCCAATAAAACTCATCCAAACTCTAAGTGAATCAGCGCCATATCTGTCAATCATAATTCTTGGGTCAATGCCGTTTCCAGCACTCTTGCTCATTTTCTTTCCGTCAGCGCCTAAAATCAAACCTTGAGAAATTCTCTTTTTGAATGGTTCATCAACAGGAACAAGGTCAAGGTCATAAAGAACTTTAACCCAGAATCTTGCATAAAGAAGGTGTCTTGTTGTGTGTTCATTTCCACCATTATAAAGACAAACAGGAAGCCAAGCGTTAAGTGCTTCTTTGCTTGCGAATTCGTTTTTGTTGTGTGGGTCGCAATATCTTAAGAAATACCATGAAGAACCAGCCCAACCTGGCATTGTGTCGGTTTCACGCTTTGCAGGTGCACCGCAGCAAGGGCAAGTTGTGTTAACCCATTCATCAATTACTGAAAGTGGAGATTCTCCATCTTTGGTTGGCTCATAAGATTCAACCTTTGGAAGTGTGATTGGAAGGTTCTCTTCTTTTTCAGGAACCCAACCACATTTAGGGCAGTTAATCATTGGAATTGGTTCACCCCAATATCTTTGTCTTGAGAAAATCCAATCGCGCATTTTGAAATTAAGTTTCTTTCTTGCAACGCCCATTTTAACAAGTTTGTTTGTGATTGCTTCTTTTGCTTCTTCAACAGTTAAGCCTGTGAATTCTTCAGAATTGATAAGTTTAATACCTTTGCCAAGATAGTCATATTTTTCAAGTGCTTTTTCACTTACATCACCTTCAATAACTTGAATTTTATCAATGCCAAACTTGTCAGCAAATTCATAATCTCTTTGGTCGTGTGTTGGAACAGCCATAACTGCACCTGTGCCATAACCAGCAAGCACGAAGTCACCAATATAAACATCAACTTCTTTGCCGTTAACAGGGTTGATTGCAGAAATGCCTTCAAGTTTCAAGCCTGACTTATCTTTATTCATTTCAGTTCTGTCAAACTCACTCTTTTTAGCAGTTTCAGCGCGATATTTTTCAACTTCTGCCCAATTCTTGATTTTATCTTTCAAACTATCAACGATTTTGCTTTCAGGTGCAAGAACCATAAATGTGATGCCATAAATTGTTTCAATGCAAGTTGTGAAAATTGAGAACTCTCCACCTTGTTTAATTTTGAAATCAACTTCAACACCTTCACTCTTTCCAATCCAGTTAAGTTGGCTGGTTTTGATGTAATCAAGATAATCAGTTTTTGAAAGGTCATCAGCGAGCCTCTCGCCATACTTTGTCATTTTCAAAATCCATTGTGCTTTTGACTTTTGTGTGGTTTCTGCATGACATTGACAGCAAGTGCCGTCTTCAACTTCTTCATTTGCTAAAACGCCGCAGTTTGGGCAATAGTTAACAGTTGTTTCTTGCTTTTCAGCAAGGCCTTTTTTGAAGAATTGAATAAATTGCCATTGTGTCCATTTATAATAATCTTCATCACAAGAGTTGATTGTTCTGTTCCAATCAAAAGAAATTCCAAGACCTTTGATTTGCTTGTGGAAAGTTGCAATATTTCTTTCAACAATTTCTTGTGGAAGTTTGTGTTCACGAATTGCAGTTCTTTCAGCCTCTAAGCCAAACGCGTCAGTTCCAAATGGAAAGAGCACATTTTTGCCAGAAAGTCTTTCTTTTCTTGCATAAGCATCAATTGCTGTGTAACTTCTTGTGTGACCCAAGTGAAGACCAATGCCTGATGGATAAGGAAACTCAATCAAAATATATTCATTTTCTTTGCCTTCAGCATGATTTTCAACACTATAAGTTCTGTTGTCGTCCCAAATCTTTTGCCATTTTGCTTCGATTTCTTTTGGACTATATTTCTTAATCATAATAACCTCGCTAGCGTAAAAATTTAATTACTTTTTTAATATAGCACGATTTTTTGATTTTCTCAATATTTTTGACAGATTTTTATTAATATTATTTTTAATAAAAATAAAAGCCTTGATTTTTGACATTATTTGTTTTTGCTTTTTAAATTTAAAATTGTTATTGAAATGAGCCTTTTATTATGTTATAATTTTCTTGTTTTCTATGGGAGGGAAATTTTATGAAAAAAGAAAATTGGCTTGCACCGGTTTCAAAAAATGATGTTGCAGGTTTTGCACACAAACACATGAACCTTGAAAGAATTATGGTGCTTGAAGAAAATGAAGACTTAAATTATGGCAAATTTTTCGAAGTAGGTGGCTTCACAAACGAACCTGTTATCAGTTCTTGGGGAAAAGCAAATCAATACTTCAACCCTATCAACCTTGGCGAGTTTGGACCTGTTGATGCCGATGAATATAGAGAAACCACTGTTAATGATTTAAGACAACTTTTTGGTGAAGACCAAAACCTTATCAATATTTATCTTGCTTGGATTATGCTTGTTGCTGAAAAGAATGCTGGAAGACAAATTGATGGCAAAACATATTTAGAAAGTTTTTCAAATGCCTGCCATTCACACATTGATTTGGTTAAAGCAGCAGAAATTCGTGCAGTAGAAAATGAAGCAGATGAAAAGAAAAAATGTGTTTCAGCGTTTGTTTCACAAATTGCACCAAAGAAAGACACTGACACAGTTGCACCACAAAAACAATAATAAAAAAACTCAAACCAAATGGTTTGGGTTTTTATTTTGCTTTTTAAACTGCATTTTTAACAATTATTCCGCGTGTTGGGTTATATGTGTTTGAACGAATTTTTTGTGTTTTCACAAGCCTGCCTTGTTTGTCATAAAAGTTCAAATATCCATTTGAAGAAAAACCGTCTTTGGCATAACTGATTCGCTTTTCTTCTCCAGCAAAAACGCCAAATGATTCAGCCTGTTTTGGGTCGGTTATCACTTCTTCTTTTTCTGCCGGAATGATTTTTGTTTTTTCACTAAACCTTGTAATTTTAAATTCGTTAGGTTTACCAAAAATTTTCACTTTGCAAATATCACCTTTTGAAGATGTTGTGAAAATCAGTTTTGAACCAGAGTTGTTTCGAATCACCAAATCACTTGAACCGGTGTTCACCATTGCATCAAAACTTGGCTCAATGTAAGACACAGGCAAACTGTGATTATGCACTTCTAAAATTTCAAGCCCTGCCAAAAGACACGCATTATAAAGCGTGGTGCTTACTTGACACACCCCACCACCAAAACCTTCAACAAAAGTTCCGCCAGAAATAATTTTTGCGGGTTTATAACCTGCACTTTCATTTCTAACACCTGTCACTTCATTAAAACTTAAAATTTCACCATCTTCAAGTGTCACACCATCAAATGATTCAAGCGCCACTTGAATGTTGTTTTTTCGTGCCATTGAACTTGTTTCGAAATTGGTTGAAAAACAACTTTTTTCACGAATTAAGTTTTGAGATTTGTCTTTAAATTCTTCAATTTTTAAATTGATTTTTATTTGCTTTTTGCCTATTAAAATTTGATTTTTAAGTGAATCAAAAAAATCTATTTCATTTATAAACCTTCCACTCTCGCCTTTTTTTGTGTAAATTTCACAACTGTTTTTAATCACAAAAATTTCATCATCAACAAAATCTTTTTCAAGAAGACTTTTCAATTTTTTCAAAATAATTTTTATTTCAGGAAACAGATATGTCATTTGTTCTTTTTTTGTAAGCCCAAAATTTTCAAGCATTGTTAAAATTTCTTTTTTATTTTCACTTTGTCTTGCCTTTTTTTGAAAGTTTGATAAATTCAAATTTTTAAAATCAGTTTCTTTGAACACAAATTTTTTGCTGTGATGAGATATTTCAAATTCATAAATTTTATCTTCTTCAAAAACAACATTTGCAAACACTTGATTTTGAATCAAATTTTCTCTCACAAAAAAAACTGCAGCACAAAAAATTGCCACAACAAAAAATAAGAGTTTGAAGCAGATTTTTTGAATCTTTTTCATACTCTTATTTTGGCTTTATTTATATTTTTTTATTTATCTTTTTTTCTAGATTTTTAAGTTTAAATTTTTCTAAATTTTCACTGTGATTAACCATAAAAATAAAAACCAGATTAATCAAAACAATGAAACTTACAATCATCACAAAAAACATTATTCATCTAAATATAAATCAGGGTTTGAATTTATCATTTTGCTTGCCATAACACACAAAGATTCTTTGTTGTTTTTTGTCGGATCAAGTGCCACTTTTAAAAGCATATTATCAATTAAAGTGTCGATATTTTCAAGTCTTACATGAGGATTAATTTTGATGATGTCATCACCACGAATTGCAAGGTCTAACCTGTTAAATGGTGCACCTTTTTTAATCATGTCATCATAAGTTTTTCTAAGAATTTCTGCTGAGCGTGATTTAACAGGAAAACCTCGGTTTTCACACTTAATCACTGTTTTAAGTTCAACAATGTTTTCAATCACTTCATGATTTTCAAAAATGAATTTTTTAACAGTATTTTTCGAAGCAAGACCAAATCTGTTAAAGTCATAACCTTTAATGATTTTGATAACTCTTTCAACCACTTCTCTGTTATAACCAAGACCTTCAATGCCAAGATTTTTATGAATGATATTTTCCAAAAATTCACGAGCGCCAAAGAAATTGTTTCTAAGTTCCATAGTTTTAACTTTTCCGCAATCATGAAGAAGCATTGCAAGTCTTATTGCTGGAGATGAGTCTTTCAAACAATTCATAATATGCTGATAAATTGGTTCGCCTTTTTTATCAACCACTTTCGAATTTTTAATTGCATCAACAGCAGGAAGAATATATTTCCAAGCATCAAGTTCACCAAGAAGCATCATTGCTCTAACATGCGCAGTTCTTGTATAGTTAAGTTCAGGATAAATTCCATCAGCGGTCAAAAGTCTTTCAAATTCATTCTTTAAACGATATTTTGAAATGAAACGAATTTTGTAAGCATTTTGCTTTGCATAAAACATTTCTTCTTCAGGAATCTCAAGACCCAAAGCAGCGGCAAAACGAACAAGTCTTAAAATTCTTTCAGGGTCATCATTGAAAACATTTTTTGGTGACCTTGTGGTTGTGATTCTGCGTTCTTTAACATCTTCAATTCCACCAAGTGGGTCAACATATTCACCCTCTTCAATGTTAAAATAAATAGCATTAATTTTAAAGTCACGGCGAAGTGAATCTTCTTCAAGACTCTTTATAAACTCAATGTGGTCTGGGGTGTGTGATTCACTTTCATAAAACTCTTTTCTAAAAGTTGCGTGCTCATATCTTCTCTTTCCAAAGATTGCCATAACACCAACAGACTCGTTAAGGTTTTTAACTTCAAACTTTGTGCCAGCAAGCATTTTCTTAAGTTCTTTTGGTGTCACTGACGAACAAAGGTCAATATCATCACGAAGCACACTAGAAATTCCAAGATATGAATCTCTAACATATCCACCAACAATAAAAAGTTCTTTTTTATTCGCTTTAAAAATTTGCGATAATTCTTTAAGTTCTGCAGGAATTTTCATCTTCTTTTCACCTTCAAAAAATTCTTCTTTAAAATTGTTTATATATTATATAATAAAATAATATTATCATAATTTATTTTTTTACTCAATTAAAAAAGACCACCTGTCTTATTTTTTTTGTTATTTTATTTTCTTTTTTGTAAATTTATTTTTGAATAAAAATCAACACTAAAAAAAACACTAATAATATGAAAAAGATTTTTATATTTATTTTTTGTTTATCTTTATTTTTTCTTTCAGGCTGTTCAAAAAAAGAAACCAATAATCAAGAAGCACAAAACCAAGCATATCTTTCAAGTGTTGATAAAATTATTTCTAATGAAATTTCAAGTTTTGATAACAGTGAATCTTTTGACGAAGAAACAATAAAAACACTTTCAGTTATTCTTCGAACCAATTTTGAAAATAATCTTTCAAATAAAAAAGAACTGACAAAAAATAATAATGACATTTTAAATAATGATATATATAATATAGTAAGAGAAACAAGTGGCGAAGTTTTAGAAGATGAAGAAGAACCTTTAACAGAACTTTATATTGAAGATGATAAAACCAAGAATCAAGAATGGTGTGTTCTTGTTAAAAAATCTAAAATTTTAGAAATGCTTAAAAAGAATAACATCAGTCTTTCAAATTTATCAAACTTTGAGGTGGTGACAAATGAAGAAGGTTACACTGAAAAGATAATCATTGCTGGCAAAGAGTTTGATTTTTATTATTTAATGAAAGCATTTAATTTGCCATCAAATAAAAATATATCAATTGTTAATAACTTAACAAGCATAAAAATCACCGGAATTGGAATAGGAAAAAATGAAAATTTTAACCTTGAAACCATCAAAACCTTATCTAATCAGGGGTACGATTATAAAAGCATAATTAAATCGAAAAAAAATAGTTTTAAAATAATAAATAATGCTTAAAAACACTGTTAAAAACTTTATAAAAACTTGCTAAATTTCTTTAAAAATTTACATAACTTATTAACCTTCTAAAGCCCATAAAATCAGCATTTAGAAGACTTATTAACTTATTAACAATGCTAATAATAAAAACAATAATTTAAAAATAAAAAAATAATTGAAAAAGACAGAAAAAAGAAAATTATTTATAAAAGAAAAAAGAGAGTTTTAAGTCACTTTTTAGTGATGAAATAAACTTTCTTTTTTTGTGTCAGGGGTTTAATTAAAATTCAAATTTCTTGTGATAGAATAGAGTTGCATAAACGCACCAGAATTTAATTTCAAAATTGGAGAAAAAAATGACTTAAAAGAAAATTTACAAACCCAAAATGTATAAAAATTTTGTTATTTGAAAAATTTTTACATTTTAAAATTTTAAGAAGCAAAGTAAAATATAAAAAGAAACATCAAAAGCAAAAAATAAAATTTATAAATTTACAAATCAAAAAAAACGCAAAAACACACCCTTATAATATAAAATAACATAAAATTTTAATAAAATAATAAAAAATCTTGCAAAAATTAGATTTAGTTATAAAAATATAATTATTTATTTTTTGTGAAATTTTGGGTTGATTTTTGTGTTTATTTTTCAAAAAAAATTTGGGTTGATTTTAAAAATTTTTGTTTTAAAAATTTTAATTTTTTGGTTTCAATTTTAAAAATTTTGGTGGTTAATTTTTAGGTTGATTCAATTTAAAATTTGATAAAATTTTTGGGGCTTTTTTTGTTTGATTTAAGTTTTAAAATTTGGGTTAAAGAGATGTTTAAAATTTGGGTTGATTTTTGGGGTAAAAAAAATGCAAGCGTTAACTTGCATTTGATTTTTCGAATTGGCTGTTATAAAGATTTGCATAAAAGCCTTTCTTTTTGAGAAGTTCAGCATGAGTTCCCTGCTCAATAATTTGACCTTTATTCATAACGAGAATAATATCTGCAGAAGTGATTGTTGAAAGACGGTGTGCCACAACAAAACTTGTTCTGCCCTGCATCATTCGGTCAAATGCTTCTTGAACTTGTTTTTCGGTTCTGGTGTCGATATTACTTGTTGCTTCGTCTAAAATAAGCATTGGAGGTTTTAAAAGCATTACTCTTGCAATACAAATAAGTTGTTTTTCGCCTTGAGATAAGTTGCTTCCACCTTCGATAATTTCAGTGTCATATTTCTTTGGAAGTTTTTCAATGTAATCATGAATGCCAGCGAGTTTTGCGGCTTCAATGATATCTTCAATTGGAGCATTTGGGTTTCCATAAGCAATGTTATCACGAATGGTTGAGTTAAAAAGCCATGTGTCTTGAAGAACCATTCCATATTTGTTTCGAAGTGAACTTCTTGAAATTTCTTTAATTGGCGTGTCACTAACTGTGATATAGCCTGAATTTACATCATAGAAACGCATAAGTAAGTTGATTATTGTTGATTTTCCGCAACCGGTTGGACCAACAATTGCAACTTTTTGACCTTGTTTAACTGAAAGGTTTAAGTTTTGAATGAGTGTTGTTTTTGGAACGTAAGAGAAGTTTACGTTTTTAATTTCAACTTCACCTGTGCAGTTAAGAAGGTCTGGTTGTTTTTCGTCACTGCTTTCATTTGGTTCATTAAGAACATTGAACACACGGTTTGCTGCAGCAAATGCTTGTTGAATGTCGCTAATTTGTGAACTAATGTCGGCAAATGGTGTTCCAAAATTGTTGGCATAAGTCAAGAATGTTGTGATTATGCCGACCATAATTTCGCCCTGAATTGCTAGCACGCAACCAAGCAGACCAACGCTTCCGTAAACAATACCATTTACAAACCTTGTTGAAGGGTTTGTGAGAGAAGTGTAAAACACTGATTTTGTTGCGGTTTTTGCGTAAGTTCCATTTATTTTATTGAAATTATCAATAGATTCTTCTTCATGGTTGAAGGCTTTAACAATACGCTCTCCCCCAATATATTCTTCGAGATAACCTGCAATTTCACCTTGAAGGTCAACTTCGCGTTTTACATATTTTTTAGATCGTTTAACAATTATATAAGAAACAACTAAACTTATTGGCGTTAAAATTATGATTAATGCCGAAAGTTTAAGGTTTAACATAAGCATTGCAATCAATGTTCCAATAATGGTTGTGATTCCTGAAAGTGCTGTTGCAAGACCTTCTAAAAAGCCGTCAGTCATGATATCGATATCGTTTATCATTCTTGAAATAAGGTCGCCATGTGATGATGTGTCGATATAAGAAATTGGCATTTTTTGGAACTTTTCAAAAAGTAAATCTCTTATTTTGAAAGTGCCTTTATAGTTATAGTGTGACAAACACAATTTGCTCGTGAATATTGATATGACATCGATGATTGCGACGATTCCCATCATCAACATATTTTTGTAAAGTTCCGTGAAATTTACATTTCCAGGAGCAACAATGCAGTTGATACATTTTCCGGTGTAAATCGGCAAAAATACGATACAAACAGTGTTTACAATATCCATTAAAAGTGCGAAATAAAGATAAAATCTATATTCTCTTGCATAATGGAAAACTTTTTTGAGTGTGCTTATTGCACCATGGTTTTTGTGATATCTGTTATGCGCTTTCTTTGTGTAATTATCACGCATATCTGAAGAAGAAAGTCGTTTATAATCGCTCATTATTTCGCCTCCTTCTTGTTTTGTGAATAGTGAATTTCACTGTAAATTTGGCATCTTTCAAGCAGTTCATCATGAGTGCCAATATCGATAATGTTACCATTATCAACAACAATAATTTTTGTTGCGTCACGAATTGAGTTTGTTCGCTGTGTAACAATGAAGGTTGTTGCGTTTGCAAGAGAAGTTCTTATTGCTTTTCTAAGTTTTGCATCAGTTGCAAAGTCAAGTGCACTTGAAGCGTCGTCAAGAATAATTATATGAGGGTTTCCAACAAGTGCTCTGGCAATGGTTAAACGCTGACGCTGTCCACCAGAAAAGTTCTTTCCCCCTTTGTTTACTTTGTGGTCTAAAAATTCTGGATATTCATTAACGAAGTCAAATGCTTGAGCGATTTTTAATGCTTTAACAATTTCTTCGTCGGTTGCGTCTGGTTTTCTCCAGCACATATTTGAACGAATTGTGCCTGTGAAAAGTGTTGGGTTTTGTGGAACGAGTCCAATAATATTTCTAATGTCTTCAACGCGATATTTTTTAATATTGTGGTCGTTGATTAAAATTTCACCTGATGAAACATCATAAAACCTTGGAATAAGGTTTGTGATTGAACTTTTTCCACTTCCCGTTCCACCAATAATGCCGATAATGTCGCCTGGCTCGGCAGTAAATGAAAGGTCTGTGACTGCGTTCTTCATATCTGAATATGAAAAATTAACATCTTTAAATTCAACTTTTCCAAGATTGACATCTTCAAAATCAACATCAACAGGATTTGCTGGGTCTTTGATTGAGTTTTTAACACAGAAAAGTTCGTTAATTCTGTCGTTTGAAGCATTGAGTCTGTTAACAATAATAACAAGGTTCGCAAGTGCTAAAATGCAAACAGAAATTGTTGCGAAATAATCAATGAAAGCAATAAGTTGACCTTGTGTTAAATCACCTGCGTTAACTTCAATGCCTCCAAAATAAAAGAGTGCGATTGTTGCAAGGTTGATTATTGTTGAAATGAGTGGCGCTAAGAGAGCGTCCCACTTAGCGTGTTTGATTTGGGTTGAGATTAAATCATAGTTAGCGTTTTTAAACTTTTCGGTTTCATGGGCTTGTTTATTGAATGCACGAACAACTCTCACACCGGTTAAATTTTCACGAGTTACATTTGTGGTTTTGTCAAGATGAGTTTTTATCTTGATTAAAAGCGGTTTTAAAATTTTCATAATTCGCCAAATAACCAAAATTAAAACAGGAATAATAACAATGAAAATTAAACTTAATTTAATGTTAATGAAAAGTGAAAGAACAAGTGAACCAATAAGTAAACATGGTGCACGCATAATCATTCTAAGAATTGAACCGATTCCGTTTTGAATGTTTCTAACATCGTTTACCGAGCGGTTCAAAAGAGTTGTGGTTGAAAACTTATCAAGTTCGGCATGAGATAAATCATTAATATGTGCGAAAATGTCATCTCTAACATCTTTACCGATATTCATAGAAATGTCAGCGGCGAGTTTGTGGCTGATAACAGCAAACAATAAACCAAGAATATTTAAAACCAGAATCAAAATTCCGTTGGTAATGATAAAACGAGAATCGTTTGCTGAAATTCCATAGTCGATAATTCTAGCCATGATGAGCGGAACAAAAAGTTCAGTTACTGTTTCAAGGCCTTTGAAAAATGGTGAAAGAAAAGCCTTCACCTTATATCTTTTTAAATATGAATAACAGAAAAATTCTTTTTTTGTTTTCTTTTTCATTATCCCTCAAACCACGCTTAAAATATTGATAAATTTTTAATTATAATATATAATTAAATATAGTATACAAATGTATTATAAGTTAAAAAAAATTTTCAGTCAAACAAAAGGGCGTTTAATATGGAAAATAAAAACTTAAAAAAAGAAAATCAGGAAAAAAACATCGAAAAATTTGTCGTTGAAGAAATGGCTAGTTTTGAAACTGAAAAAGTCGGTGTTAATGAAAAACTTCCAATTATAAAAGAACTTAAAGAAGTTTCTAAAAAAATGCAAAAAAAGCAGCAAAAACAACTAAAAATAGAGAAAAAATTAAAAAAACAGGCTTTAGACAAGGTTTTGAGTGAAGATAAACTTTCGAAAAATGTTATAAATTTAAGAGAAAATACCATTAAAAAACAATCGAAAATTGATAAGAAAAATAACAAGCGAATTGAAAAAAGCAATAAATATTTGCTTTCAAAAGAAGATGAAGTTCGCGAGATTTATTTAACCATTGACAAGTTTAACACCAATGGCAAAAAAACAGTTGTTTATTTTATTGATTCATTCTTTCCACTTATTGATGGTGTGGTTGCAGTTCTTGATAACTATGCAAGGGTAATGAATAAATATTATAATGTTGTGGTTTGTGCTCCAAAGCATGATGGAGTGGGGCAGAAAATGGATAATTATTTTGTGCTTTATGCTGACTCAATGTTTATTAAAAGTCAAGGTTATGATTTGGCGTTTCCACAATTTGATGCAGAGTTTAAGAAATATATTTCACTTTTGAAAATTGACCTTATTCATTTGCAATCACCATTTAATCTTGGAAATTTTGGTTTGAGTTTAGCAAAGAAGAGAAATGTGCCTTGCTTTATCACATTCCATAGTCAGTTTAAACAGAATTTTTATAATGCTGTTAAAAATGAAACAATCGCTAACATTTTAACAAAAATTTTAATGGTTAATTATGAAAAGGCGACACTTGCTCTCACAATGAACGATTTTGCTAGAAATTTAATGAGAGAATATGGTGTTAAAAACCAGATTGAACTTGTGCCTAATGCAACAAATATGATGCCTAAAGAATTTTCAAAAGAATATGAAGATGGAATCATTGCGAAACACAATATTAATAAAGATAAGTTTAATCTTATTTTTGTTGGAAGATTTGTTGAAGTTAAAAATGTATATTTTATTATTGATACAATTGCCGACCTTTATCAAAAAAATAAAGACTTTGAATTTATCTTTTTAGGGTTTGGACCAGAAGAAGAAAAAATGAAAAAAATATGCAAAGAAAAAGACATAGAAAATATTGTTAAATTCACAGGCAAAATTGATGGTGTTGATGAGAAATCTGCCATAATTAAAAACGCTGACCTTTTATATTTTCCTTCAGTTTATGACACTGATGGAATTGTTAAAATTGAGTGTGCGTGCTACGGTGTTCCAACGCTGTGCATTGAGGGAACAGGTGCTGCGTCTTACATCACAAATGATGAGAATGGTTTTGTTTGCAAAAATGATAAAAATGAGTTTGTTGAAAAACTTGATTTTTTAATTAAAAATGTAGATTTTGTTAAAAAAATCGGCAAAAATGCCAAAAGAGATATTTATATCACTTGGGAAGAGACTTGTGAAAGGCTTAAAGATTTATATGAAAAATACTTAAATTCCTATACATTTCAAAAAGCCAAGAAAAATAAAAATAAAACCGCTAAAAAAACCAAGGTTAAACCTTAATTTATTTTGAATTTTAAGTGAAAAATAGTTTCCTAAAAAAATCGCAAAAAAATTAGTAAAACTATAGAAAAATAATGAAAAAATAAAAAAATTGCCAGAAAATCCAGATAAAATTGCTGTGAAAATGGCATCAACTGAAATTGCAATACATTCAAAAAAACAGGTCTTAAATGAAAGTTGGGTCTGTTTTTTTGTTTGATTATTTTTTCGATTTTTAAAAATATAAATGATTCCTAAAATGATTAAAATTAATGCGTTTGTGTATCTTAAAATTTTTGGGTTAAACAAATCATAGATATATTTTGACAAAAATAAGGGTATTGCAAAAAGTATTGTTGAAAAAATATTGATGAAAACAATATATTTTAGTTTAATTTTTGTTTGAATGACGCCATATGAGATTCCGTAAGATAAAGCGTCTAAATTTAGGCAGAGTATGGTTATTAAGAAACTTATCATATTTTAATATATGATAAAATTTTGAATATTGTTTTTGTTTTTACTTTGAAAATGGCTTAAAATATATTATAATATCAATTATAAGGAGAATGGGCTGTTATGCTCATCTGTTTAAGGAGTTACTTTTTATGTGTAGAGTTATTGCATTTGCTAATCAAAAAGGCGGGGTGGGAAAGACCACAACCTGCGTTAATATGGCTTCTTTTATGGCTTTAATGGGAAAAAAAGTGCTTTTGATTGATTTAGATCCACAAGGAAATGCGACAAGCAATCTTGGAATTGAAAAAGAAGATAAAATTAACACAATTTATCAGGTTATGTCTGGTGATGTGTCTGTAAATGACGCAATTTATGACACTCCTGTTAAAAATTTATCTATAATTCCTGCAAATAACGACCTTTCAGGCGTTGAAGTTGAACTTGTTTATATGTCGCAAAGAGAATATGTGTTCAAAAAAATTATTGAATCAGTTAAAGATAATTATGATTATATAACTATCGATTGCAGACCATCTTTGGGTTTGCTTACAATTAATGCTTTCACTGCGGCTGATGCGGTTATAATTCCAATTCAATGTGAATTTTTTGCTCTTGAAGGGCTTAGTCAACTTATGAATACAATTAGACTTATTAAAAAGAAGTTGAATCCTGAAATTGCAATTGATGGCGTTGTGCTTACAATGCGTGAAATGCGTAGCAATTTGGGCAGACAAGTGGCTGAAGAAATTGAAAAATTCTTTGCTGGAACTGTGTTTAAGACCATTATTCCAAGAAATGTGCGTCTTGCAGAGTCACCAAGTCACGGACTTCCTGTTTATTTATATGATAAGAGTTGTGTTGGTTCAAAGGCTTATAAAGCGTTAACAGAAGAATATTTTGAAAGAAGAAATGAAAAATATATTAAAATTTAATAAGGAGTGCTTATGAAAAAAGGACTTGGAAGGGGTTTAGATTCATTATTTGGACCTTTAGATGATGAAGAAGTTGAAAAAGTTGATAAAAAAGAGGTTGTTAAAGTTGAAAAAGTGGTGGTTAATGAGCCAAAAGAGGTTGAAATTGGGCTTATTGATAGAAATCCAGACCAACCTAGAACAATTTTTGATGAAGAAGCATTAAATGAACTTGCAACATCTATCAAGGTTCATGGTGTTATTCAACCAATTATTGTTAAAGAAGTTAATGGCAGATATGTTATTATTGCAGGTGAAAGAAGATGGAGAGCGTCAAGACTTGCTGGACTTAAGACAATTCCTTGTGTTATTAGAAACTATACAGAGCAAGAAATTAGCGAAATTGCCATTATTGAAAACTTGCAAAGAGAAGATTTAAACCCAATTGAATCAGCAAAAGCAATTAAAAACCTTATCAATCAATATAATTTAACTCAAGACGAAGTTGCTGATAAAATTGGAAAGAGCAGACCTGCTGTTGCAAATACACTCAGGCTTTTGACTCTTCCAGAGCAAATTATTACTTTGGTTGAACAAAATAAACTCACTGCAGGTCATGCAAGAACACTTCTTGGAATTGACAGTGCTGCGAAACAAAAAGAAATTGCAGTTGCAATTATTGAAAAGGGTTTAACTGTTCGTGATGTTGAAAATATCATTAAAAACCTTAACAAACCAAAAGCAGCACCAGCAAAACCACAAGAAAAGAGTTTAGAACTTAAAGATTTTGAAAATAAAATCAAAAGAGTGCTTTCAACAAGTGTTGCAATTAAAGGTAATGATAAAAAGGGAAAGATTGTTATTGATTATTATAGCATTGATGATCTTAACCGAATTTACGACATTTTGTTAAGTTTAGGTGAGTAACAAAAAGATGTTTCATGTGAAACATCTTTTTATTTTTATTTAACAATGTTTCATGTGAAACAAAACTTTGTGAAAAAGAGAGATTGTTTCATGTGAAACAATTAAAGCAGTTTTAATTTTATGTTTCATGTGAAACATTGCATTATGAAACAGCGTTGGGTTTTTAAGTAAAATAAAAGGTGATAAGTTCTATGTAAAGAAACACCAATAA
>JAFQBZ010000096.1 GCA_017399515.1 Clostridia bacterium
AAATTCATACACTCTTTCAATTTGACCAGCCTTGTCTAAGTGTTTTTCATTTTTCAAACCATATTTAACAGGGCGCGAAAAAACCAAATATTTCGAATTGTTTCTGTCTGCATCAGCAACAATCTTTCCATAAATTGACCTTGGCTCATAATCAAGGTGTGAAGAATGGTCTTCAACTGCCTGTGCAATTAAATTTATTGTTTCTGGCGAGTAATAGTTTTTAAGCATTTCATCACGCCTAACAATTTCAGCAGATGACTTTGCGTGACCTTCACGACCCATAGTGATGCCTATGTCGTGATAAGCCCCAACAATGTATGCAATGTCAAGGTCAATTTCTTCACCTTTTGAAATTAATGCTTTTGCATAGTTAACACAATTTTTTGTGACAAACTCAAAGTGTGAAAGGTCATGACCTTTGTCAAAAATTTTATATTTTGACCTTATATTTTTCTTTATGTAATCTAACAAAACCTTATCCATTTTTCACCTAAACATTTCCATCACTGCCAAGTTTGTTATTCTTTTCAAGGCGAGCCTTATATTTTTTCAAAACCATTTCTAAACATTCTTTAGCGTCAACTTCAGTTTCTTCAGCAAGTGAGAGAAGACTGTAAAGCACATCGCCAAACTCAAGTTTAAAGTCTTCACTAACTTCAAAATCTGCTGTGCCATATTTGGTTGGTTTTAAATATTCTTTTGCAAGTTCACCAAGTTCACTTTGAATGTCAAGAAGCCTTGCTGACACCGGCATTTTTGTTTGATGTGCCGTTTTCATTTTGTTAAATTCTTCAACTAATTTTTGCATAACTCACCTCTTATTAATTTTAATTTTAAAGCAAAATTTCTGCTAAAATTTTTGGAATGGTCACTCTTTGAGTGAATCTTTTTGCTTCACGCTCGGCATCATTTCTGCCAGAGTAAAGCGATTTGCTGATGATTGAATTGTCTGAAATATTATGAATTGCAACGGCGTTTAAACCCAAGATTTGTGAAACAAAGAACAATGCTGAGGTTTCCATTTCAAGTGTGTTTGCACCTGTTTTGAAAATGTAGTCCATAATCATAAACTGACCTGAAAGTGTGTCAACTGAGAAGTTTTTCGTGGTTTTAAAATTAATTTTCATTTTTGAAAGAGTTTGTTTCAAACTTTCTAAAAGGTCTTGATTTGGCTGAGTTTCACTTCCAAAAACATCTTTAGTTTCAGCAAAATATCTGCAAGTTCCGTCACCAATAACCGACTTTTCAGGAAGCACAATATCGCCAATTTTAAGGTTTAAGTCAATGCTTCCAGCAGAGCCAATGAAATATACATTTTTGCAAGCAGTATCAACAAGTGTGCAGATTATTTCTGCAATGTTGCCTGCACCCATATTTGAATTTATAAAAATAAACTCTTTGCCGTTTTTTGAAATTTTGTATGCCTTATAATATTTTTCAAAAAGAAGTTCAACTTTTGCGCCGCACACATCGGCAAATGTTTCTGCTTTATAAAACGGAGCAATGACCACATTTTCAGTCACCACATCAGCAGAAATTCCCAAATTTCGCTTGAAGCGTGATTCTTTGCTGATTTGAAATTCTTGAAATTTTTTTAAAACTTCGTCTTTATTCATTTTTCACCCACTTTGAAAATTTATTTTTCGTTCATAACTTCCAAAACTTCTTCTGGAACAAGCACCGACACATCTTTTTTCTTTTTATGAAGTTTATAAACAATTGATGACGACACTTTGCCTAATTCTCCAGCACGAAGATAAATCGTGTCAAGCCCTGAAAGTTTTTCATTAATTTTTGCAAGTGGCTCTTCATAATAATAATCAGCAACACTTCTTATTCCACGAATCAAAAACGACGCATCATTTTCTTTCGCGGTATCAACCGTTAAACCTTCATAAATCACAACGCTGGCATTTTTTAAATTTTCACGCTTTAAAACTTTTTCAATTGCGTCTTTCATTTTCTCGTTGTTAAAACGCCTTTGTTTGTCAGGGTTTTTGCCAATACCCACAATCACTTTATCAAAAAGCAAGCACGCCTTTCTCAACACTTCTAAATGCCCAATGGTGAATGGGTCGAAACTGCCTGCATAAAAACCAACTTTCATAAGCCACCTCTTATTCTTCTTCAATGGTTTGCTGAAAACGAAGCAAATAACCATCAGGGTCTTGAACCAAAAGTTCTTTTTCAACATAAGTGACACCATCTGCTGTGTATCTGCTTTCGAAAATATCTTTATAAATTTTTATGTTGTTTTCTTTTAATTTTTTGCTAATTTCTTCAATTTCTTCGGTTTCAATTTGAAAGTTGATTCCCCTTCCAAACGGTCTTTCAAGTTCGCCAACGCTCCAATGGTCATTCACTTCTTCAATCATAATTTGAGAACCAAAATAACTCAAAAAAGCAAACTTATCAGCCTTTCTTTCATACTCTTTTTTAAAACCCAAAACATTCACATAAAACTTAAGTGAGTCATCAATATTTGAAACGGAAAGTTCAGGAATGAGTTTGTTAAACAACATAAAATTCACCTCTAACAAATTCATTATATCACAGTCAAAGTGAATATGAAAAATGAATTTTATCTTCTCTTAATCTTTGGTTTTCTGGTTATTCAAAATGAAATCAATATCTTTATCACCCCTACCTGAAAGATTCACAACAACAACCTTATCACTTGAAAGTGTTTTTGCGAGTTTAATGCCATAAGCCACCGCGTGCGAACTTTCAAGTGCAGGAATGATTCCTTCACATTTTGTGAGAGTGTAAAACGCGTTAAGGGCTTCAGTGTCACTAACTGCAACATAAGTGGCTCTTTTTCTGTCATGAAGATATGCATGCTCAGGACCAACTCCCGGATAATCAAGCCCACTTGCAATCGAATAAGCATCGGCAATGTTGCCACTATCATCTTGCAAAACAAGTGATTTATAGCCTTGATAAACCGCAAGTTTTCCGTGTTTTATTGTTGCAGAATTGTCACCAAGTTTATTACCCTTTCCAAGTGCTTCAACACCAATCAAATTAACACTTTTTTCTTTCAAAAAAGCACTAAAAATACCCATTGAATTTGAACCACCGCCCACACACGCAACAACATAATCAGGAAGTTTGTTTTCTTTTTGTTTAACTTGTTTTTTCACTTCCTTTCCAATCACACTTTGAAAGAACTTAACCATTGTTGGAAATGGGTGCGGACCAACCACAGAGCCAATGCAATAAATGGCTGTTTTATATTCTTTGGCATAGGCTTCAAATGCCGCGTCAACGGCGTCTTTAAGTGTGCCGTCACCTGCAGAAACAGGCACAACTCTTGCACCGAGTAGTTTCATTTTTTCAACATTGATTTTTTGTTTTTCAATGTCAACTGTGCCCATATAAACATCACAATCAAGCCCAAAAAGTGCGCACACTGTTGCAATTGCAACACCGTGTTGACCAGCGCCTGTTTCGGCAATAATTTTTGTTTTGCCAAGATGTTTTGCAAGCAAACACTCACCCACACAATGATTGATTTTGTGTGCACCGGTGTGGTTTAAATCTTCTCGCTTTAAATATATTTTTGCGCCGCCAATTTTTTTAGTCAAATTTTTGCAGAAATAAAGAGGTGTTGGTCTTCCTTGAAAGTCACGCATTATTGTTTTAAGTTCATTCAAAAACACTTTATCTTTTTTAAGCCTGCAAAACGCTTCATCTAATCTTTTTAATTCTTCTTCGATTTCGGCAGAAACAAAACTTCCGCCATATTTTCCAAAATAACCTTTTTTCATAATATAATTCTCCTTTTTTTAAGCAATATAAAAACCCGTTGTATGATGATAACAAAACATACCAACGGGTTATTATTTGAATTATATATGAAAACGAATAATCCATTTTATATGTTTTGTGACGCACTAAAAAGGCATTCACAAAACATACCATTTTGCGAACGCTCTATTTTTTACGCCACCAAATAAATGAATTAAACATAGTTTTTCTCTCCTTATCTTAAAGCCATAATAATTCTTTTGTTTTTATTTGTCAATATAATTTTTAAAAAATTTTATTTGCAAAGTTCATCAGCAAGTGCTTCAATTTGCTTTTCATTTTCACTGCTTACTGCTGACATAATTTTCACACCGGCTTCAGTGTATTTTAAATTTGCACACTTTTCAAGCATAGTTTTCATAACTCTTGTTGCGGTTGGTGCCCAACTTCCATTTTCAATGAATGCAACGGTTTTGTTTTGGAAGTTTCTCTCTGTCAAATGATTGATAAACTCTTTCATGAATGGAAAAACATCTGCGTTATAAGTTGTGGTTGCAAGCACAATTTTGCCATATCTAAATGCGTCTTCAACTGCTTCAGCCATATCACATCTAGCAAGGTCGTTAACAGCAACTTTTTGACCTTTCTTTTCAAGTTCTTCAGCAAGTTTTAAAACTGCTTTTTTGGTGTTGCCATAAACGGAAGTGTAAGCAATAACCACACCTTCACTTTCAACACCGTAACTTGACCAAGTGTTATAAAGGTCAAGATAATAACCAAGATTTTCAGTTAAAATTGGTCCGTGAAGTGGGCAGATGGTTTGAATGTCAAGGGCTGCTGCTTTTTTCAAAACTGCTTGAACTTGCACGCCATATTTTCCAACAATTCCAATGTAATATCTTCTTGCTTCGCAAGCCCATTCTTCTTCTGTGTCAAGTGCGCCAAATTTACCAAAAGCGTCAGCAGAAAACAACACTTTTTCTGTCTCCTCATAAGTCATGATAACTTCTGGCCAATGCACCATTGGGGCTTCAACAAAGTTAAGTTTATGGTTTCCAAGGTCAAGAGAAGCACCTTCTTTTGCAATAAGTTGTCTGCCCTCAAAGTTTGTGCCGAAAAAGTTTTTCATCATCACAAAAGCCATTGTTGAAGCAACAACTTTTGTGTCTGGATAAATCTTCATAAACTCTGCAACGCTGCCTGAGTGGTCAGGTTCCATATGTTGAACAACCAAATAATCAGGCTTTCTGCCAGCAAGTTCTTTTTCAAGATTTTTAAGCCACTCTGCTGAAAATCTTTCATCAACGGTGTCCATTACTGCAACTTTTTCATCAATGATAACATAAGAATTATATGCCATTCCATTAGGCACAATGTATTGTCCTTCAAACAAATCAATTTCGTGGTCGTTAACGCCAATATATCTAATATCTTTTGAAAATTTCATAATCGTTCTCCTAATAAAATTTTATTTTTATTCTTCACTGAATGCGTCTGTAAACACATCTTTAAAGTCAACAGTGTCAATAAGTTTATTTTCGATTGCTTCGATATTTTTTTCATTACCTGCAATAATCAAACTGTCACCTTTCTCAAAAATAAGTTCAGGAGTTGGTTCAATAATTTCGCCGTCTCTTTTAATAAATATAACAGTTATATTAAACTTTTTTCTAACATTAAGTTCTATAATTGTTTTCCTGTCCCATTTGGCTGGACATTTTATTTCAACTATTTTATATTTGTCACTAAGTTTTAAAATTTCATTTGAATAAGGGTCTGAAAGTGCAAGACTCAACTTTTTGCTCATAAACACTTCTGGGAAAATCACAAGGTCGGCACCCACTTTTTCAAGAAGTGCTTTATGTTGTTCATTTTGTGCTTTAGCAATAATATATTTAACCCCAAGTTCTTTACAACCAAGAGTTGCGAGCATGCTGGCAGTGATTCCCCCACCAATGCAAATAACTGCACAGTCAAAATTTTGAACACCAAGAGATTTAAGCACCTCTTTTTGTGTTACATCAGCAATAGCCGCATGTGTGACTGAACCTTCAACTTCTTCAACATTGCTTAGAAGATTATCAATTGCAAGGACTCTTTTTCCTTGTTCTGCAAGATTTAATGCCAAACTTTTTCCAAATCTTCCAAGACCTATAACAACATAATCATTATAATCTTTTTTACTAATATTTTCCATTATTTACCCCACTATAATTTTTGCACTAACATATTCAATTGCTGAATTTGTTTCTTTTATTTTAAATGCAAGTGGAATGGTAAGCATACCTAATCTTCCAATATACATTAAAACAATTATTACTAATTTTGACATTACTGAAAGCATTGGTGTTATTCCAAAACTGAGGCCCACCGTGCAAATTGAAGAAATAACCTCATAAATAATGCTGTTAAGAGAATAAGCACCACCTTCAAAAATATAAATTAAAGTTGTTCCAACAAAAAGCAATAACACAGCAATAAGCACAATTCTAATTGCTTTTGTTAAAACTTTATGTAATATTTTTTGTCCACGATAAAGTATATTTCCATTTTGGTCTTGGTTTTTAACCATTAAAAGCAACAAAATGAAGAATGTTGTGGTTTTGATACCACCAGCAATCGACATTGGCGAACCGCCAATAAACATTAAAATTGAACTGAACATAAATGAAATTTGTGTCATGTCAGCCTGATTAAAAGTTGCAAAACCAGCCGTTCTTGTGGTTATGCTTTGAAAGAAACTGTTTGTAATTTTATCAAATGTTGACATTGAGCCAATGGTTGAAGTATTGTTCCATTCTGCAATCATAAACACACCTGCACCAAGAAGAATAAGCACTGTTGTCATGATAAGCACAATTCTTGTGTGTGTTGGCATTTTTCTAGCCTTATTCTTTCTGCTGAAAATGTCTAAAATAACAATAAAACCAATTCCACCAGCCACAATTAAAAACATAACCGGAATAAGCACAAGTGCATCACTTGCAAAATATGAAAGGTTTGAAAAGTCAGGAGTTGCAGCCCCAAGCGGGTCAATTCCTGCGTTACAGAATGCAGAAATTGCTAAAAACAACGCCTTAAAACAACCTGACCAAAAACCACCTGAAAATTTAATCATGCTTGGTGCAAGCATTAAAAAGCCTGCAAACTCACAAATTGCTGTGATTAAAAGAATTTGCTTAACGGTTTTAACGATGTCACCAGAATCTTCTTTGTTTAAAGATTCTTGAAGTGTGATTTTTGTTTGATAGTCAATTTTCTTGCCAATAAACATAAACAAAAGTGCTGTCATTGTGACAAAGCCAAGCCCACCAAACTGAACCAAAAGCATAACCACAAACTCACCAAAAAGCGAAAATTGCACAGCAATATCAACCGTCATTAAACCGGTAACACAAACCGATGTTGTTGATGAAAAAAGTGCATCAACAAATGAAAGCCACTTTCCATCTGTGTTTGAAATTGGAAGACAGAGCAAAAATGCCCCAATTAAAATTAGGGCAGCAAAACCCAGCAAAATATATTTTGCTGGTGTCATTTTAAAAATTTGTTTAACTTTTGAGTTTGAATTCATAAATACATATTAACATAAAAGCGATTTTTAGCAAAATGCTTTTTCGGTTAATTTGAGTTAGTTGCTGATTTTTTGGTCAATTTGCTAATAAATTTTAATCAATATTAATCAAAATGACTATTTTATTTTTTATCAGCCATAACAACAATCGTGGTTGGTGCAAGTGAAAATTCATCTTCAACATAATCTTTGGTTTCAAGATGAATGTTTTTCCAGCCATTTTCTTTTAAAATGCTGGTTATTTCTTCTTTTGAATATTCATTGATAACATATTTAAATTTATCATTGATTGGTTCAATTTCTTCAATAACACCTTCACCTTCACGCAAAAACAATAAAATTTTCGCATCAGGTTTTAAATATTGATTTAAATTTTTGAAAAAATTAAGAACTTCTTGTTTTGACAAATGTTGCAAAACATAGGCAACCACAATACCATCGAATTTTTTATTCTGCAAAATTTCGAGATTGCAAATATCGCCAACAATAAAATCTATTCCTTTAAAATTTGCTTTTGCAATATCAATCATTTTCGAAGAAAAGTCAACACCGGTAACTTTAAACCCTTTCTGTGACATATAGTTTGAGTAATGCCCCATTCCGCAGCCAAGGTCTAAAATTTCATTTTTCAAACCATTTAAAAATTTATCAAAATAAACAAGGTCAGTCGTGTCATCTTTATAAAGTTCGAAATATTTTTCTGCAATCGCATTGTGTGCAAGTTTTGTTTCTTCTTTGTTGTTCATAACATTCCTCTTTAATCAACATCATATTTCATTCCGGCACCAATGCCTGTGTATGGTCTTGCTTTAAAGCCAAATTTTTTATAAAAATTTTCTCTGCCGGCAGATGCACCAAGATAAAGATAAGTGTCATCATCTTTAACTAATTCATACCATTTGACAATTTCATTCATCATAAGTGAGCCTATCCCCTTGCACTGAAATTCTTTTCTTGTCACCACATCATAAACAGTAAAGTATGCACCATCACCAACAACACGAGCCATTCCCACAATTTTGTTTTCAGCAAAAACTGAAACTGCAAAAGCCGACATCTCTCTGTGTTTGTTTATTTTTTCATCATCTCTATTTCCCCAACCAACCGAATCAAACAATTCATTAAATTCTTCATTTGTTGGAAACTTTTTTTGAATTTTAAACTCCATAATTTTCTCACTAATTTATTTTAAAAATGTAAAATTATTTTGAATGAATAAATATTTTTACATTTTATGCGTAAAATTTTAAATTATTCAATTTACCTTTTAAACTTTAATTAAAGAAATCACATTAATGCAAACTTCTTCATAAGGGTGATTTTTCTTTATTGCTTCAACAGCATTTTTTAAATCTTCTTCTCTGCATTGAAATTCAAGTTTGAACTCTGGAGCAAACTCAATTTCACCCACTTTGCCGAGATATGGATTCGCACCAGAAACCGGTTTCCAAGACGAGTTTATCTCATACCACGAAAGACAGCAATCATAATTTCCAACCTTACCAAGACCAAGTTCATATAACGCATTTTTAATGTTTTCTAAAGCCTCTTTTGGCAAGAATGTTTCAATTTTAAAAAGTTTATCCATAGCATTTCCACCTTATATTTTTGTTATTTTTTGAAGTTTTTAACTTCTCTGTAAATATCCATCCAACTGCTAACTTTAACAATATTTTTGGCTTCAACTTCGCGAATTTCTGGCTCTTTGAAATATAAAACTTTGATGTCTTTTCCCACAAACTGTTCAATGTTGTGCGGATTATCTTCAACCATAATGTCAATTCCAAGTTCTTCGCATTTTTGGGCTTTTTTGTTAACACCCCAACAAATCTCATCAAACTCAATGCCAAGTTCCTGAAGTTTTGGCTTTGCTTCTTGAACTTCTTCTTCACGGTAAAACCCACGAAGTGTAATCACATATAACTCATGCCCTTCATTTTTGAGTTTTGTCAAAATTTCTTTTGCACCAACCATAAGATTGCTTTCTCTTGTGATGTTATCATAATGCTCTGCAAAAAAACGATTCAATTCTTCATCAGTCCAATCAAAACATTCTTCTTGCGAAATTTCATCTCTTCTCATTCTGTCTTTTCCAAGCACAAAATAAGACCAATAATCCGCATAAAATTTAGATGGTCTTTCAGAATCTAAAATAACACCGTCAAAGTCAAAAGCAATTCTCATAATATCACCTTTTTATAAATATTAAGCCGGCATTTTATATAAACACCAAAACTATTCCAAGCAAGAAACCAACCAAAATTGCAAGCGCTGGAAGTTTGCTTCTAAACATAAGTATTGCTTCTGGAATCAACTCACCAAACACAACATAAAACATTGCACCACCTGCAAATGTTAAAGACAATGCCATCCAAATTGGACTGATAAGCCCAAGTGAATAACCAAGCATTGAACCCAAAATGGTTGGAACACCTGCAAGTGCAGATAAAAATGTTGCTTTACACTTGTTCATTCCACCAGCAACAAGCGGAACTGAAATTGCCATACCTTCAGGAATGTTATGCAACCCCAAAACGATAGCAAGAATAAATCCACCACCGGCAAAAAAACTGCCACTGTACCCTGCATAAGAAGCACCAATAACCATACCTTCAGGAAGATTGTGCAGTGCAAGTGCGCACGACATTATCACACCAGCCATAAAGAGTTCATACTTTCTTGCAACACCGGCTTTGTGCCTTTGTAAATGAACTTCATAATGGTCAGAGTGAATCAACTCATCTAAACTATCAGCCGTTTGAGGGTGTTTCTTATCAATATGTTTAACTTCTTTGTTGGTGTGTTTGTCTATAACCATATTCAAGAAATAAACCGATAAAAAACCTAAAACAACACCAATAACAATAATATATAACGGAATTTCACTTGAAGCCCCTTCTGGCATTATTGCTTCTGGAATCAGTTCGAAACAAACCACCGAAAGCATTACACCGCCAGCGAAACTAAGCAATAAACTAACAATTTTGCTGTTGTCTTTTTTAAATATACAGCCAAGCAAGCCACCAAGACCGGTTCCCACAACACCCGCTATCGCACTGATAATAACCACAAACCAAAAATTACTCATATAACTCTCCCATAATAACCGCAAAAATTTTTGTGTTCGCTTTTATTATAATTTACCACATACAATTTTACAAATAAAAAAGACTGGTTTTTCAACCAGCCAATTTAATAATAAGTGTTTTGAATTAATTTATTATTCAACAACCTCTTTAAGTTGAGTAAATTTTCTTTCTTTAACACCTTCAACAATAATTTCAAAAATTTCTCTGCTAACAGGCAAACAATTTGTGAATTCGCCATCGTCGTTAACAGAATCGGTAATCATATCACTAACATTTCTGTAAAGCACATATTTTTTCTTTTTTGTATTAACCATAATATAATCTACATTTTCATCGTCTACATAAACATAAAAATCTTCCCATTCATCACTAAAACTCATAACCTTATCCCCCTAACATTTGAATTTCTAGTCAAAATAAATTAAGTAAATTAAAAGCAGTTCAAATGAACTGCTTTTTTGGCGGGAAGACCGTTATCCAATCCTAACACCAAAATCTATATTGGTGCTAGGTGGATTAGAATTAACGTTTTTATTTAATAATAAAGTGATTGATTTTG
>JAFQBZ010000097.1 GCA_017399515.1 Clostridia bacterium
AAGATTGCTCGTGGTTCAGCAAACCGCAGTTTTGGTATTGAGGTTGCTAAACTTGCAGGGCTTCCAAATGAACTTATTTCAAGGGCAAAAGAAATTTTGGTTGAAAGAGAGTCTTCTGGCTTGCAAACAATTTCTTCTAACACTGAAGTTAAAATTGAAACAAATGCAAATGTTGCTGAAATTATAAATGTTTTGAAAGATACTGATATGAACAACATTTCGCCGCTTATCGCATTTGGAACTCTTCAAAATTTGGTTGATAAAGTTAAAAAATAAAGGAGAAGTTTATGGCAAAAATAAATATTCTTGATTCTTCAATTTATAATTTAATTGCGGCTGGTGAAGTTGTTGAAAGACCGGCGTCGGTAATTAAAGAACTTATTGAAAATTCTATTGATGCCGGTGCAAAAAATATTACTGTTGAAATTAAAGATGGTGGAACCACATTTATGCAAGTTTCAGATGATGGTTCTGGTATTGATGAATCTGATTTAAAATCAGCGTTTTTACCACACGCCACAAGTAAGATTAAAGAGGCTAGTGATTTAGATTCCATCTTTACACTTGGGTTTAGAGGTGAAGCACTTGCTTCAATTGCATCTGTTGCAAAAGTTAAACTTGTTTCAAAAACTGAAAATGCAGAAATGGGTTCATCGCTTACCGTTGAAGGTGGAAAGTTTGGTGAAATTCAAAAGGTTTCATCTAATGTTGGAACAATAATAACAGTTAAAGATTTGTTCTTTTGTGTTCCAGCAAGGGCAAAATTTTTAAAGAAAAACAAAACAGAAGAACAAGAAATCACTAACATTATAAACAGAGTTGTGCTTGCTCATCCTGAAATTAAAATTTCTTATATTGTTGATGGTAAGAAAGTTTTGTCGTCAATTGGTTCAAGTGAAAAAGAAGCAATGTTTTCTGTTTATGGAAAAGAGTCGGTTAGAGAAACACTTGAAGTTTTTGCTGAAAGAGAAGGTGTTTCTGTTAAAGGTTTTGTTGGAAAACCAACATATTCGAAGTCAAATAGAACATATCAAACACTTATTATTAATGGAAGGTATGTTATTAATTTAACTGTTCAAACAGCAGTTGCTAACGCTTATGGTGACTTTTTAATGAAAAGACAATACCCATTTTTTGTATTATATTTAACCATTCCTGTTGATGAGATTGATGTTAATGTTCATCCTAACAAACTTGATGTTAAATTTTTAAAATCAAATTTGGTGTACTCGGTTGTTTTTGAAGCAGTTTCAAGAGCATTAAATGATATGGACTATGTTAAACAAATTGATACTGAAACCAACACAGGGTTTGCATTTGCAAGGGCGGTTGGTCAAAAAACAACAAATGAAAAAATTGACAAGGCTGGTGTGAATTTGAATCCATTTTCATTTGATTCAAACTCAATCACAAAGGAAGAAAAAGAAAAAATTTCTGATTCAGTTGTGAATGTTATGCTTGATGAAAATGAAGGTGTTGTTAGAGATAATTTTGGGCTTGGTTCAAAACTTTTAGAAAGAATTAATGATTCTGTTTCAGTTGAAGAAAATGTTAAATTTGAAACCGACTCGTTTTTAAAATCAAAGGTTGATTTAAAAGAAGAAAATAAAATTTTCGATAATGTTAAAACTGAAGAAATTAAAGACGAAATTGCTAACAGTGAGTCTTTTAAACCAGTTGAAGCAAAACAAAACTCATTTGAAGGGTTTGCCTTTGAAAAACCAAAAACAATACAATCTGATTTTGCTGAAAATGAAATTAAAATTATTGGTAAAATATTTAATACTTATTTGATGATTGAATGGGGTGAAAATGTATATCTTATTGATCAACATGCTGGACATGAAAGAATAAGATATGACAAACTTAAAGAAGAATATGAAACAGGAAGTATTGTTGTTCAACCAATGTTGATTCCATTTGTGCTTTCACTTAATCCTGAAGATGATCAAATTTTGTATGAAAATCTTGATGCAATTAAATCAGTTGGTTTTGATATTGAGGAATTTGGTGATAGAACTTATAAAATTTCTGCCGTTCCAACAATTGTATCAGACATTGATTTTAATAAATTTTTCTCAATGTTTTTGGCTGAAAAAATTGGAAAAAGTAAAATTACTGAAGCAGATATTGTTAAAGATAAACTTATGCAACTTGCTTGCAAGAGTGCAATAAAAGGCGGAGATGATTTATCAAAAAGTGAAGTTAATAAACTTCTTCAAGAAATGGGCAGTAAAAATATTGTATTGTTTTGCCCACATGGAAGACCTGTTGTTGTTAGAATTACAAAGGCAGAAGTTGAGAAGTGGTTTAAACGAATTGTTTAATAAAATTTAATAAAAATATGCTTTTTTGATAAAAATGACAAAAAATTGCGTTTTTATACATTTTAAAAATAATCATAACAAACTTAAATAAAATGTATAAAAACAGATAATAAATATAAAATAATACAAATAAGGTGAATAAAATGTATAAAAAAGAGTCTTTTGAGATTGTTAATCAATGTGAACAAGAGTGTGCTGAAATTTTTAAAAAATTAGAAGAGATTGCTCTTGTTAATCAGAAAAAAGTTTTAGATGCATTTAAAAATGCTAATATGCAACTTACTGACATTGCGTCATCAACTGGTTATGGTAATGATGATAGATCAAAGGGTAAACTTGCAGAAATTTATGCGTCTGCTTTTGGTGCTGAAACCGGTATTGTAAGTCCACTTATTACAAGTGG
>JAFQBZ010000098.1 GCA_017399515.1 Clostridia bacterium
ACTTACAGCAAGTTTAATGTCTGCAGATTTGTGAATGATTGCAGGAACATTTCCAGGTCCAACACCAATTGCAGGCTTTCCTGAACTATAAGCAGCCTTAACCATTGCAGGACCACCTGTTGCTAAAATTATGTTACAACTTTTCATAACAAGACTTGAAAGTGGAACGCTTGGCTCATCAATCCAACCAATAATATTTTTTGGAGCACCTGCTTTAACAGCAGCCTCAAGTAAAATTCTAGCAGTTTCAATTGTGCAATTTTTTGCTCTTGGGTGTGGGCTGATGATAATGCCGTTTCTTGTTTTCAAGGCTAAAAGCACTTTAAAAATAACGGTTGAAGTTGGGTTTGTTGTTGGAACGATTGCAGCAATAATACCAATTGGGTCAGCAATTCTTGCATAACCATAAGCCTTATCTTCTTCAACAACACCAACTGTTTTAGTGTCTTTGTATGCGTTATAAATATATTCAGAAGCAAAATGGTTTTTAATAACCTTGTCTTCCATAACGCCCATACCTGTTTCTTCGTGAGCCATTTTTGCTAGGTTGATTCTATTGTCGTTAGCAACCATAGCAACTGCTTTAAAAATTTTGTCAACTTGTTCTTGAGTGTAAGTTGAATACTCTTTTTGAGCAGCCTTAATTTGCTTTATTTGCGCAAGCAATGACTCTTCATCTTTAACATAAATATCCATAATTTCGGTCTCCTTTTTTTTGCTTACCCGACTATTTTATACAAATAAATCGAAAAAGTCTAACGAATATAAATATTTTATATTAAAAAAGCCCATAAAATAACTAGTTTTAGGCAAAATCACCCAAAAAAATAAAGTGCATAACTGCACTTTTTCTTTTTAATTGACATCTAACAGCATTTTATCAGCCACTAATGCAATAAATTCACCATTGGTTGGTTTTTCATTGTTTGCATAAATTGTAAGCCCAAATATGCTGTTTATATTTTCAATTTTGCCCCTATTCCAAGCCACTTCAATGGCGTGCCTGATTGCCCTTTCAACCTTTGAAGCCGAAGTATCAAACTTTTCAGCAATAGATGGATATAACTTTTTTGTGATTGAGTTAATAATATCAGGGTCTTCCATTGCAAGTTTAATTGCTTCTCTTAAAAACTGATAGCCTTTAATGTGAGCAGGAATGCCAACGGTTATAAATATGTTGGTGATTCTTTCTTCCACTTCTCTGCCGGTAAGCATTGACGCACCGCCAGCAACCTTGAGTTTTGTTGGTGCAAGCAAATCTTTCACTCTTTTTGAAAGCACATCTGTGCTAACAGGCTTTAAGATGTAATAATCAACACCCATTGAAATTGCCTTGTTGATAAAAGTTTCACTGCAAAGTGAAGTGATGACAATTATCTTGGTTTTATAGCCAGCATTTTTGATTGTTTCAATAACTTCAAAACCATCACTGCCCTCAAGCACCAAATCAAGAATTACAATATCATATTCTTTATCTTTAACAAAATTAATTGCGTCTTTTCCACTTCTAGTGTTTTCAATCACATAAAAGTCGTTGTCTTTTGTAAGTTTTTCACAAATCAATTTTGATTCTTCTTCGTTATCATTTGCAATAAGCAGATTAAAATTTTTCTCCATAAAAAACTTCCTTGAAAATTTTATTTTTTGCTAAAAATCGCAACACGAAAATTTTAGCATCTTTTAATCTATTATCGCAAAGATTCACAAATTTTGTTTTGTTGAATTTTGTCTTATTTTGACTTGTTTTGTCGAATATTGTCTAAATGCATTATTTCTCTCGAATATAATAAAAAAAATTGCTGAAAAGTCAGCAATTTCGTAAAAATTTTTGTTTTTAAAATCCAATAAATTATTGTCTAAAATTATTGATAACCTTGATTGATCTTCTGCACTCTTTGCACATTGATGGTCTAAAGAAACCTTTCTCTTTAAAGAACTTTTGTTCACTTGCCTCCCACACCCATTCTTTGCCACATTTTTTGCAAGTCAAGGTTTTATCTTCAAAAGTGTTAGCGCGTCTTTCTTTTTCGGCTTCCCACTCAAGTCTTCTTCTTTCTTTCTCTGCTTCCCATTCAAGGCGTTTTTGTTCTTTCATTTCAAGATATGCCTGATGTCTTTGCTCTTTTTCAATGCGAAGTTTTTCTTGATATTCAATTCTTTCTTGCTCTCTTTTTTTTGCTTCTTCTGCAAGTCTGGCATCTTCTTCTGCTAAAAGTTCAGCCATTGTATATTTCTTTTCTTCTTCCATTTTTGTCTCCTAAATTATTGCTCGGTGATTATATATTAGCATAAAATTTATAAGTAATCAATAACAATTTGCCCAAACTTCAAAAGGCATTTAATTTTTAACAAACAGACAAAAAACGCAAAAAAATGGTGTATTATGTGAAACATAACACCTTATTTTTTCAAGATTTAGAGCAAATTTGCGTTTTTTATCAAATTCAACCGGCAAATAAAAAATGCCGAACAAGTCGGCATTTTTTTAAAAGTCACTTTCAAGTTTTATAACACTTGAAACAGATTCAAATCTGTCACCCACAAAATTTTTGTCGGCGTTATAATCTTTCAAAATTCTCTCTTTGATTTCTGGTGGAACTAAATTTGTTTCAGCAAGTTTTTCAAATGCAATTTGCATTGGGTTGTAAACACCCTTTCCATTGTCTGCCGCAAACTCTTCACCTGTGCCGGTTCCAAGTTTTCCAGAAACCCAATCACAATAATAAATGTGTTGAATTGTTTTTGTGTCTTCTAAAACATATAGTTTTTTGATTGGCTCAACTGAAATTCCAAATTCTTCAATGCATTCTCTTTTCACACATTCGTGTTCGGTTTCAGTGCCTTCCATTCCTCCACCAGGAAGTGTGTAATACTCGTTTCCATTTTTGTTTCGATACATAACAACTAGTCCGTCATCGTTAATAATTATTGCTCGTGCGCTTATTCTTTTTTCCATTTTTTATTTCCTTTTTTTACCTTTAACTTTCTAGCCTATTTCATTATAAGACTCTCAAAAAAATTGTCAACTATAATTGGTTTTGATATAATCAAGGTGTATGGAAAAATTAAATTTTAGCAAAGTGCAATTTAAAGGCACATTTAGAGATTATCAACAAACCGTTCTTGACAACTCTAACAAATATCTCAAAAACGGAAAAATTCATATTGTGGCAGCACCAGGGAGCGGAAAAACCATTTTAGGTCTTGAACTTATTTCAAGACTTAGAGAGCCTGCCCTTATTTTTTCGCCAACAATCACAATCAAAAATCAATGGAAATCGCGTTTTGATATGTTTGTTTCTAGTGAAAAAGAAAATGATGAATTGTTCTCATTAAATCTTAAAGAACCTTTACTTTTCACATCAACCACCTATCAAAGTTTGCATTCTGCAATGAATAAACTTAAAAAAGGCACAAAAGAAACACTTGATAGTGATGATGAATCTCTTGAAGAAGAACAACAAGATGAAAACTTTGAAGATTTTGACCTTATTGCAACTGTAAAAAACAAAGGCATCAAAACCATTTGTTTAGATGAAGCACACCACTTAAGAAATGAATGGCACAAGGCACTTATTGAATTTTTGAGTGCTCTTGGCAGTGATATTAAAATTATTGCCTTAACCGCAACCCCGCCTTATGATTCTGATGACAATGAATGGAATAAATATATTTCACTTTGCGGCGAAATTGACCAAGAAGTTCTTGTTCCTGAACTTGTGCAAAAAAAGAATCTTTGCAAACATCAAGACTTTGTTTATTGCAACTTTCCAACAGAAAAAGAAATTGAAGTTGCAAAAAAATATCAAGAAAAAACAGAACTTGCAATCAAAGAAATTGCTGAAAGCGAAGCATTTCAAAACATTATGCTACTTTCCGTCACCCACTTTGAAACGAATATTGACAAATTTCTTGAATATTTGCCGATGTTTTCAGGGGCTTACACTATTGCTGAACACTTTGCAATTCCTACAAACGCCAAAGTTTTGAAATATTTAAAAAACAAGACAACTTTAAACACTTACTCTCTTTCAGTGGTTTTAAAATGGCTTAATGATTTAAAAACAAATGCCAAATTTTATGGCGAAGAATATTACATTTCTTTTGAAACCATTTTGAAAGAATATGGCTTGATTTCTAAAAATAAGATATATCTTGGTTCAAACCCAAAAATAAATAAAGAAATTATGACCAGCCAAAGCAAAATGCAAAGCATTCTTGAAATCATAAAGCACGAAAAAGACAACCTTAAAGCCGACCTTCGAATGCTCATTTTAACTGACTATATCAAAAAAGCCGGAATGAAAGCCATTGGCACCGAAAATGATATCGACAACATTTCAGTTGTCAGCATTTTTGAGTATGCAAGACGCCAAAACCCTGAAACCAATCTTGCAGTGCTTTGTGGAACTCTTGTGATTATTCGAAACAACATTTTAAAAGAATTTGAACAAACCTGCAAAAATCACGGCTGCAAATATACCCTTAAGCCACTTGAAAACACTGATTATGTTGAATGTGTGTTTATTGGTGTTAACAACAAAAACAAAGTAAACATTGTGACCGAACTTTTTCAAGCGGGACACATTCAAATTGTAATCGGCACAAAATCACTTCTTGGTGAAGGTTGGGATTCCCCTAACATCAACTCACTGATTTTTGCTAGTTTTGTTGGAAGTTTTATGCTTTCAAACCAAGTTCGTGGCAGAGCCATTCGTGTTGATAAAAACCAGCCAAACAAAATTTCAAACATTTGGCACCTTGTAACTGTTATGCCAAACGAAAATAATTCAAGTGAAGACATTTGCAGTTATAACCTGACAGATTATCAAACATTAGAGCGCAGATTTAAAACCTTTTTAGCGCCAAATTACGAAACAAACGAAATTGAATACGGAATTGAAAGATGTCAAGTTCCTCTCACCTTTAATCAGGAAAATTTGCCTGAATATAATGAGAAGATTATGACTCTTGCTGCTGACCGTGAAAACACTTCAAAATCTTGGGACATTGCACTTGGAAATGGACCAAGTGAAGTGATTCAAGGAAACATTGTTAAATCAAAAGCCAAAGCACCATTTATTGGGCTTTATGACTTTTTGAAGCCAGCATTTAAGTTATCAATATTTGCAATAGCCTTAATGCTTGTTAACTTGATAATCAAAAATCAAACATTTAAAGCATTATCAATAACAGTTGTTGCCGTTGGGCTTGCATTTCTTGTTTTAAGACAAGTTTACTATGTTTTTAACACACGAAACTTAAAATGTTTAATCAAGTCACTCTCAAGTGCTGTTTTGAAATCGTTAAAACGAGATGATGTCATCAATTTTGGTGCTAAAGTTAAGATTAAACCTTTTGAAAATGATAAATCTAGTGTTTTCTATTCCCTTGTTAAAACCGAAAACAAAGAACAGTCAAACATCTTTTTGAAAGCAATGCAAGAAATTTTAGGACCTGTTCAAGACCCAAGATATATTCTTGTTAAGAAAAAAATCATTTCAAAAAATTTCAGGCTTTCAATTTGCGTGCCAAAACTTATTGGTTCAAACAAAGATAAAACCACATATTTCAATAAATGCATTAAAAGAAGAATGGGCTTATATTTAGGTGTTTACACCAGAACCGATGATGGTTTTAAAGTGCTTCAAAAAGTTAAAAACTTGTCTTATTTCAACAACTGCTTTGAACTCACAACAAAATCGGTTGTGAAAAAAGGCAAACAACTTCCAAAAGCACCATTTAAAAAATAATAAACAAAAACAGGGCTTGTCCCTGTTTTTATTATGCACACATATAAAACCAATTTATGCCTATATTGACAAATATAAAAAGTTATGATATAATAAGTCAGTGTAATTTAAAAATGTAATTTTTAAGGAGATTTGTTATGGATAAAATATTCACAATCGATAACGAAATTGAAGAAGTTTTAAAACTGATTGAAAATGACAAATCTGTGATAAACAAATTAAGTGTTAAAGAACTTGAAATTTTAGATGAATATTTAAGTGACAAGAAACAATATTTAACCGAAGAAATTGGAGAAGAATAATGGAAAATAGAGATGAATTAAAAGTTGAATTAATAAGCAGTTTTAATTATGTGAAAACAAATAAACACAGTCATTTTTCCGCATATCACATTGTTGAAAAATTGCTTTCGCATAAAGATGGCAGTTACTTTGAACGCGCACACCTTGAATATGATGAAATGGACCTTATTCAAAACCTTATTTTAAACAAAAAAGTCATTATTGACTTTTGTTTGAAACACCCTGAAGTGGCTTATGATGTTTTATTTTGGCCAATAATGTTTAAAACCCTTTCAACAAAAGATTTTTCTGGCTATTCAAAAGAGCAAATTTTAACACTTCCAAAACTTTGCCGCGAAGTTATTGTTCACCCTGAAAACATTTATAAAATGAAAGTTCAGCACAGAGTTGATGACCGACTTCTCTACTCTATTCCAGAAGACAAACCTTGGGAAGCCCTTGAATGGATTGCCGTTCACGCCCCTGACAAATTGAAGTTTGTTATGACACGAACAAGTTTAATCAGCCCATTTGGAAGAAATAATGTTGTTGAACATTACAGCCAAATTGAAGATAAAAGCAAAATTCCTGAAGCAATTTTGGCTTATATTGAAGGCGATGAACAACTTCGAAAATTTCAAAGTGAACACGGAAAGAAAACTTCTGTGATTCAACAACAAATGCGACTTGTGAAGAAAATGTCTTGGTTTGACGATAATGGTGAACTTTTGAAACTTTTTGAACTTGCTGATGGAATGCAAATTACTTCTGTCGAAGACTATAAACTTATTGCAACTTATTTTAGAAACAGTGATATGTCTGTGAGTGAATTTTGCAGAAAGTTCAAAATTAACAGCGTTGAAGGTTTCAAAAAAATGTGTGAAAAGATTGCCCTCACCGACCCTGATTTTGCAGAATTTTATAAAGAAAATTTAGAAACAAAATCAAGAGAATATGTTGCAACAATTAGAGAGCAAATTGAAAATGTATCAGCCAGCCAAACTGCGATTCCTGATATGCTTGAAGGTCACAAAACTAAAAGAAGTTTAGAAACTGTGATGAAAATGGGACAATCTATTGTGACATATCCAACACTTTGCGCATTTGCTGAAAATGTGATTAAATATTACCACGAAAGATTAAATTCTTATGACCCACTTTCAACTGATGAACAAGAAATTTTAAAACGCTTAACATCTGCTGAAGTTAAATTTTTAATGCCTTCAAAAGTTAGTGCAAAATATAAAAGCGGTGCTTCAATCAACCTTGGAAATGAGTTTGCAAAACCATTTGTTCCGGTAATCAATCAGGTTAACCCATCTGTTAAAAATATGGTTTATAACAGAAAAAATGGCTTAATGAAAGGTTTAGATTCTTATTCATTAAACTTTGACTATAACTCATACGCAACCGGAAACACTCAACTCATTATGCCTGATGGCAGCCTTCTTCAAACAACTGAAGCAATGGCTGATATGGCTGAAGCATACGCTTCAAAGCATAAACTTTTCAAATCTGCAAGCACAATGTCAAGAATTGTTAGAGCAATTGCTGAAGGCAAAATTCAAAACCAAGCCGAAACTGAAGAATATAAACAACACCTTCAAAAAAGAGTGCTCAAAACAATGAAAGAATGCAAAACCCTTGCAGAATATTTTGAGAAATATCGTGAATTAAACTAACAAAAAAACAGTTCGAATCGAACTGTTTTTTTATTTTGCTTAAGCCACTTTCACTAGTTCTGAAAAGCATTCAAAAATCACATCTTTAAGTTCATCATAAAAATCGAAGTTAAACTTCTTTTGATAGCAACCCATTTCAATCAAATAACCTTCTTCATCAAGAAAGTTTATAATTTTTGCAGCCCTTGTGTAACCAATTTTAAGCACACTTTTCATTCTTGCCATGCTCACATCATCAACCACCAATAATTCATCAATTTTTTTTCTTAATTCAATTTCGTTCATATTTCCTTCCTCCTTTTGTATAACTCTATATTATCAAAAAAAGAATCCTAAAAAACGGATTTAAAAAATCATTTTCAAACTTTTTCAGCACAAAAAAAAGAAATCAAAAGATTTCTTTTTTATTTTTATTTAACATCAAATATCTTTTTTAATTCATCTTTTAAAAGGTCTTTTCTCTTTTCATAAAATTTTTCAAAATCAACAAGTTTATAAGAAACTTTTCTAGGCAAATATTTATCAATATTACCTTTATTAAACCACTCTTCTAAATCCATATCTTTTTTACTTTTATTTGCAATTCCTACAAGTAATTGTAAATTTGGCAGTTTATCTTTCATTTTTTGCCATTCAATAATTTTTTCTTCTTTGATTCCCAAACTCTTTAAATTTTTTGTGTTAAATTTTGCATATTTGTGCATACGCTCTTGATAACATGGAACTTCATTCATTTTTATTTCTGAATATAACAAAGATAATATCATAAATGCATAAGGGCTACCCTTATTATAAGTTAAAAACATTTCTAACAAGTCTTCGTTAACAGAAAAATCTCTCTGTGCAACAAATTTCAATTCATTAAAATAAGACAATTTAAACCCTTCTTTTCTGAGTTTATGACTGTTTAATTCTTTTTTGATTTTTGCCAAAGCCGAATTTCCAGCAGCACCAAACAACTGCTTTACTTGTGCTATAATTAAATATTTTCTTAATTCGCTTATAGATTCATCATTTAATTTACCACGCTTATAAATGTAATAAATAACCGGAATTGCAACATTTTTAGAAACTAAATTTCCCGAACAAAAACCAAAACAATTAAGTAAATCAATTGCTTTAATAATGCTGTTTTTAATATTTTCCCAGTTATCTTTAATTGCTTTTATGTTTGCTGAACCCAAATTTTCAATTTTTAATTCAGATGATGGACACATTAAATAAAGACATGTTCTCATAATGAAATCATTATCAAAATTAAAACCTTGACCTTTTTTGTTTATAATATTTATCAAATCTTCAATTTCTTCTCTGCCTTGTTCCCAAATAGATACAATAGTTGAAAATAATAAATCGCTTTTTTCTAATTTTTTTCCACCATCGTTAACAACCAATATTTTTCTTAATTTAATTTCACTCATAATCATTCTTCCTTTTGCTTAACCCTATAATATCAAAAATCAAGTCCAAAAAAACGGACATAATAATTTAAATGTTTACACAATAAAAAAACCTGGCATTAAGCCAAGTTTTTTATTATTTGCTAATACCACTTTTTGCCATCAAGTGTGTTTGCAATATTTTTTAAACTATCTTGTTTTTGTAAATCATATTCTCGAATATCAATATTTTTTCTATATGTAAATAATCCACCCTTTGAATCTTTAATAAATTCCAATTCCATTAACTCACTCATTATGAAAAATTTATGAGCATAATTTGTTAAAGAATCTTTATAAGGACTTGAATTTATCATTTCCTTAATCTTTTCAATTTCTTCTTTGGTTACAACTTTTGAATTATCTTTATAATTTTCAACACACTCAAAACTCATATTGTCAATATTGCCTGTTTCGATAATTTTTGTTTCAATAATTTTTTCAATTTTACCAATATATCTAACTGCTTTATTATTGTATAAACCTAAATATTTAAAACCTTTATGACTGTGCTCTGCTGTATCATAATACATTTTATATTTAACATTTTCTTTAAGTGTATTTCCACATGCTCTTATGCGAATTTTATAATCATCATCTTTAATAAGATTTTCATTATTACAATATTCATAAAATTCTTCTATAAGTTCATAAATTTCATTGTCTTTATATTCATTAAACAACTCTTTTGCACTATCGCATAACTCTACATATGTTGTGCGTTTAATTATATTATTATGCTTGTTATTTAATTCAGTAATTAATTTTTCATCATTGGCTGAATACTCTACTGCTAATAATATTAAATATACATCATCTTTTTTAGTGTCAATATCTTCAAAATATTTCAAATGTCCCAACAATTGTTTTTGGTTAAAGTCATTGTCTTTTTCTTTTGCTTCAATTAAAATTTTAAAACCTTTTTGCCCTATTAAACCATCAGGAACTGAAGATTTGTCTTTTTCTTTATGCTGTGAAACAAATTGTGGACACCATTCATTTTCTTCTCTATCAACAATTCCTGAAATCAATTCATAAAATTTGTCATGACTATAATTATAAATCTTTTTTAATAAAAGTAATGCATTGCTAGAGTGTATATTTTCCCTTGAATGGTATTTTTGAAATGAACTTATATTATCTTTTACATTAAGTTTTTCTTCCATCGTATCCCCCTGTTAATTACATAGTTTAATTGCTTCAATAAAATCATTTTTAAATTTATCTAATTTTTCATTAAATGAATGTTTGTTAAAAATAGGAACCATATCACTTAAATACTTTTCATATTTAAAATCTTTCCAAAAATCTTTATTTTCACTTATTAACTTATTTAAAAATTCTTTAATTTCACTATACTTTATAATTTTACATATTTCGTTTTCTTTGTATAATTCTAATTCTTTTTCTATGTCACTCACTTTATAATCTGGAACTAACACAAATCCCAAAGGTTTAGGTTTATCATTAGCCCATTTATAATAAGTTGTTATTTGTGAATGATTATTCTTTGTTCCATTTAAGCCACTTAAAACCTTATTTTCAATAAAAACTCTATATGTTTCTGATTCGGCAGAAATATCCATTCTTCCACCTTTGATTCCTTTTTCTCTTTCAACTTTAAATTTTTCATTTTTAACATCAATTTTCAAATACTCAAGAAATCTATTAAAAACATTTTTATAATTTAATATTTCATACAATAAGTTAGTGTAACTCTCTTCATTTTCTGTTTTTCTTATCATATCTAAAAATGTTTTAGCATTTTCATCTTTATGATTATTTACTTCTTCTTTTGAAATTGGCATTATCTTTAAAGTTGTGCCATTTTCCTCAATATCTTCAATATCTTCAATATCTTCAATAGCATTTATGAGAGCATTATAACTTTGAGGACAGGTATCATTATAAACATATCCTCTATTTCTTTGATAAGTGTAATCTTTTGTAGTTACTTCTATAATTTTTGTTGGTTCTTTTATCCATTCTGCTTCAAATGTTATAAGTGGATATTTATCCGGAACATTTAAAATCTTTTTCAAACATTTACCACCATATTCAACATCACAATCAGTTTCACTTGGATTTTGAATTCTTCTTTTTAGTTTAATTAAATATTTTATTTTAAAAGTTGATTCTTTTTCTTCTTTCTCCACTTGGTCGTTTTTTATTTTAACTATAGTTGCTGGAGAAGCAATAACCAAATATTCAACTTTTGCAATCTTAATATCATCTTTTGAATGGTTTTTTCTATCTTTTTCTGGGTCATAAACATATTCATCTTCATCTTTGTTTACATAAATCCCCCTACGAAGTGTGCCATAAGGTGAATTATAAATATAATATTTTCCGTCATCGGCTTTAAAAAAATCTATAATTTCATGAGATATATTTCCATCTTTATCATTCCAAGCACCTTCAAATGCTTTATTTAAAATAATACATTTACATTCTTTTGCCATAAATTTCTCCTGTGTTTACTTGTATTTTTTGTTTAAAGTTTCTATTGCTTGTTTGATTTTTTCGCGTGTTTGTTTTGGTGACAAAAGTTCAAAGTGCTCACCATATTGAAGTGCCCAATAAACAATGGCTTTTTCATTTGCTTTCACATCAGCAAAAATCTCTCCATTTTGCTGATAAACCCTTGCATTTGTTCCAAACCAATCAGTTAAGATTCCAACCGCATACTCATCTGAAAGTTTTAAAACTACATCAATAGTTTCGGCTGAAAACATATAAATATTTTCATTTGCATACTTTGCAATATCAAGCCCATTTTCAAAACCTTTAACCTTTTCAATTGGTTTTGCATCTTTTTCTAAAATTTTGATGTCTTTTATCTGGTCAAGTTTATAGTTTGCAATATCATCAAAATAGTGATAATTGCACACAAGATAATATCTGCCCTGATTGTTAACCAAAAAATAAGGATTCACAATATATCGCCTGTTTTGTTGTTTTTCTTGGTTTGCTTTAGAAACATAAGGTCTGTCATAAGAAAATTCAACCTGTTTTTTCTGCTCTATTGCTTCGTGCAAAATGTCAATAGTGTAAAACAACTGCTTGTTGTTTGTTCTTGAAATTTCATCACTTTTGTAAATATAATTATATTTCTTTCTATCATATTTGCTTGAAAATGCCGAGATTTTCTTTGCCAAATCTCGCGATTTTTTGCTATCGATTGATTTGCTTGAAAACACCGCATCAACCAAAAACGAAATTTCACTCTGCTCAAAATCTCGCGCACCAAGATAACAGCCACCACCCTCACATTTAACGATGTCATATCCCGCTTCAATCAAGTTTTCAATGTTTGCGCCAACAGATTTTCTTTCACATTCCATTCCATAAACATCATAAAGTTTTTTCAAGATTTCATTTTGTGTGAGTGGGTGCTTTTCATCTGAATATTCTTTCAAAATTTCTAAAATATAAATTATGGATAATTTTTTATTATTTGTGTAAGCCATTTTCAACCTTTTTAATTTTCTAATTTTTATCATTTCCATAATATCATTTTAAAACAAAATGTGTCCATTATTTTGGACACATTTCTATTTATTCAACAATTTCACTAACATAATATTCTGTCATATCATCAAGACACAAACAACCCAAAATTCCGGTTAAATAATTGCCGGTGTCAATATGAATTTTATAATAGTCACCAGGCTTGTTTCCCACTGTTTTTTGCTTTTGATATTTTATAATTTTGCCCCTCTGCCCATCAATATAAAATGTTGGCGTGTGCCCAAAAATTACACACTTACAATTTTCAGGCAAAAAACATTCTCTTTTAAATCTTCTGTCATAAACAAGATCTTCAAGAGCCGCTTGCTCTAAAGGAATTTGATTGCCACGCATATCAAATGGAACACCAGCATGAACCAAAACAAAATCATTTTCTTCGTAATAATAAGGCAAATTCATAATGTCATCAACATCTTGAATTGTAAGATTTTTAACACCCAAAAACTTTTTGCTTTCCTTCAAAATCTTTCTGTCACTTGCGTTTTGAGTTATTAAGTTGGTAACCATTTTCACAAATTCATACTCATGATTTCCTGCAAGCACAAAAGAGTTATCTCGAAGTTCACCAAAAAGCAAATTTAACAATTTTTGCACATCTTTGCCCTTGTCAATCACATCACCCAAAACAAACAATGTGTCTTCTTTTGAAAATTTAATTTTATTTAATAATTTCACAAGCAAATCATAATTGCCGTGAATGTCTGATACCACATATCTCATAAACC
>JAFQBZ010000099.1 GCA_017399515.1 Clostridia bacterium
AGAAACAGTGAAACCGTTAGGAACTGGGAAACCAAGTCTAGCCATTTCAGCAAGGTTAGCACCCTTTCCGCCTAAAATTTCACGCATGTCTTTGTTGCCTTCAGCAAACTTATAAACATATTTTTTTGTAGGCATAAATTTTCTCCTTGAATTTTTATTCCGGTGAAAAAAGTCCACCAGCCACTTACGATTATATCAAACCTTGATTTTTAAATCAATATTTTTCACCAAATTTTTAAATTTGATACAATTTATACGACTAAAATTACCACTTAATAACTATATATTGTGTCTATTCCATAAAAAATAAGATATATTTTTTCCATTTATCATAAAATAAAAAGACAGTCACATAAATGTGAGTGTCCTTTTTTAATACAAAATAATTATAATAATTTTTACGCATCTTTTAACATTTGCGACTGTGGTGTAATAATTTTTAATTGTGGGGTTTTGTTAACTGAATTTTTATCAAATGGGCGTCTTTCATACACTTCATTAACCACCATATTTGGATTATTATAAAACGCAGAAATCAAAGCATCGGCAATATCAAATGTATAAACAGCACCATTGTTGCCACGAATTTCAATTTCACCATTTTGATTAATTAAACAACCGTTTTCATTTAAAAGTTTATCGAAAAACGCAACCGAATTCATCACAGCAACATCTGGCGACATTTTCACAGGCTTAAATCTTGCCAAAGCATCCATTTTTTCAGGTTCTGACAATTTTCTAGGTTCTGATACATTATCATCAAATCTAAAAAATTCATAGCACATTCCACATCTAAAAATTGGTTCACCTTCAATTTTTATTGTTTTTCTTTCATCAACTCCATCAATAACAACTCGCTCAAGCATTGAAGGATCTCTATAATTTTCTAATCTATCTCTCTCATCAATAAGTCCATGAAATTTTGCATAATATTCAAACAATCTCTTTTGTGTTGTTTTGCAACAAGGACATTCAAAATAATAAGATTGCAATCTTTTAATGTTTCCCATAAAGTACCTCCTACCGTACAATCAAAAATATAATTGCCACAAAACATTAAAGTCAACAAATCTTCCATATCAAATTTTAATGAGAATTATAAAAAATTTTTTTAATAAAAAATATTAATAATCGTTATAAATTTCATTGTTTATTTAAATTTTAACCAATAAAAAAGTGCAGAATATTCTGCACACTATTTAAAATTGAGGTTGGCTTGGTTGTGTCTTTTTAGCACAAACATCATTTAGCAATTTTATATTTTTTAACACACCTAATCTAAAAGCAATAAAAACATCAAGTTGTTCTTCTGACGGAACTTCATCATAAACAAATTCATATTGATATCTAAACGCTTCTCTGCTCGTAATGTTTCCATCAAACATAAAACCACAAGTTGATTCAACCATCAAAGCATTAATTTCTTTTCCTAACATAAAATCCACATATAAATCTAACTTCTCACCATTAATAACCTTTCCATATAAAGATTTAAAATGACTTTTAAATGCAGTTTTTAATTTAACATCAACCATAGTTAAACTCCTAATCAATTAATTATAAAAATTGTTTAATTGTTTCAATTTCTTCATCTGCCCTGATTCTAAAAATTTTAACAAGCAAAGTAATCACTGAAATAAGGTCATTTCTTGACATAAATTTAAGCGAAGATAAGTTAGACATATCTGTATAATTAATTTTTTCCAAAATTGCAAACTCACCCATAGTAAGTTCCAAAAACTCATTTTTGTTTGAACATTTTGGGCAAAGCATTCCATTATAATCATAAGAAAAAGGATAAATTTTATTAGATAATTTTTCACCACAAAGTGAACAAGTTTCAAGTTCTAAATTAAACCCTAAAACAGAAAGTGATTCAATCATAAATTTAATAAACACATTCATCGAATTTGTTTCTTTATAACACACCTCATTGAGTGCATTTAATAAAAGCATAAACAGTTCCGGCTCAGGGCTGTTTTGCTTAACTGTTTTTTCGCAAACTTCAAGTGCACCAAGCATAAAAATATAGTTATCAAAATCAGTTGTGATATTAAAAAATTGGTCAATACTTGTCGCATTGATAACAGTATAAAATCCTCCTTTTTCAGCAAGTAAAAATTCAATAAGCGCAAATGGTTGAACCGCAAATGCAAGTTTTGCTTTTGCCTTTTTAACTCCACGAACCCTTGCTTTAATAAGCCCTAAATCAGCAGAAAAGATAGTGACAATTTTATCACTATCTTTATAATCAACTGCTTTAATCACAACACCTTTTGTTTTAATTTCTTCCATAGCAAAAATAAATAAAAACGCAAATTTTAATAAATTTTATTGAATTTTTAATTAAATTTAATGATTTTTGTAAAATTATTGCATTTTTTATTACATTCCATATCCATTAAATTCATTTTCTTTTTCATAAGATTTAACTAAATTGTCAATATTTTTATATGTTTTATAATCTTCAATTTTTCCTGTTTTTTCAAAAACATTATAAGCAAGTTTTCTTGCTATTTTTATCCTTTTCATATCACTCATAACTTTAACTCCTTGTAAATAAATATTGCACAAGTTTCAAGTTTTTATACACAGGTTAAATATCTTTTTTATTAAACCCAAATTCAGTAAGTGCATTCAAATCATCTTTCCAATCTTTCTTAACTTTAACAAAAAGTTCAATCATAACTTTTGTTCCTGTAAGTTCCTCAATATCTTTTCTTGCAGCCACACCAATTTGCTTTAACATTGACCCATTTGCACCAATAATAATTTGTTTATGTCTGGCACTTTCAGTAACAATATTCGCATTAATTTTTATACAATCGGGGTCATCAATAAACGACATAATTTCAATAGCAATTCCATGAGGAATTTCTTCTTGTAAAAACAACAACGCTTTCTCACGAATAATTTCTTGACACATAAATCTAACCGACTTATCTGTATATTCATCTCTTGGGTAATATGCTTCACCTTCTGGCAAACATTCAAGCAAATCTTTTTCAAGTTCTGCAACATTTACCCCACGAATAGCAGATGTTGTGATAAACTTTTTAACAAAATCATATTTGTTAAGTTTATCTAAAATTGGATACATTTTCTCAAAGTTTGTTGTTTCAATTTTATTTACAACAATAAACACCGGACACTTAACCTTGCTATATTTTTCAATAATTTTAAAGTCTTCTTGATTAACTCGAAGCGCATCTAAAACAACAACAATAGCATCAACATCGGTTGTTGCACCATCAGTTGCTTGTGTCATATATTCACCAAGTTTTGATTTTGTGTGTTGCACACCAGGTGTATCCACAAAAACAATTTGATAATTTTCACCATTTTTGATACCAAAAATTCTATTTCTTGTTGTTTGTGCCTTAGGGCTAGTGATTGAAACTTTTTCACCAACAAGTGCATTCACAAGTGAACTTTTTCCAACATTAGGCTTACCAATAATTGCAACAAATCCAGATTTAAAACTCATATCTATTCACCAACCTTAATTTTTATCAAACTATCAAGAACCATTTCTTTCTTGTTCATAATTTCATAATCACTGTCTTTAATGTGATCATATCCCATAAAATGAAGCATACTATGAATAACAAGTTTTTTAAGTTCTGACTCATTAGAAACACCATACTCTTTTGCTTGTTTCTTTAATTGAACCATACAAATCGCCATATCACCAAAATGAATAAGACCATTATCGCCAATCAAATAAACATTCTCTTCATCATCTAAATCAAGAATCTCACCCACCTTCAAATCAACAGCAGGAAAAGAAAGAACATCAGTAACTTTTGAAATTCCCCTATAGTTTGAATTAATTTCAATCATTTCTTTTTCTGAAACAAATTTAATAGCAACTTCCAACTTATCAGGTTGACTCATACATTTAATACAATCAAGAGCAACTTTTTCAGCAAGTTCTTTATATTTTGATGAAACCCTACCTGTAACTTCAATAATACTTTTCATAATATCTCCTTGGCATAATTATACAATAAAAAACACAAAAAAGTAAAATAATTATTATACAAAATAAAAACACACAAACATGGTTTGCGTGTCTAAACTAAACTAACATTTGCCTCAATAAAACAATCAAGTCTTGTCAAATTTCCATCTTTAACAACCGAATAATAAGTATTTAAAACTTTCGCATTCTTAGGAATCTTTAAATAAACTTCATTGTAAAGTTTTTCTTTTAAATCATTTTCCAATTCTTCAAATTCAATAATCTGTTCTATAATTTTATATTCAAACAAATATTCACTTTGACACTTAATTGGAAGTAAATAATTTTCCATTATATAAAAATCGCATTTTTTTGTTAAATAATTTGAAAATTGATTCATATTTTGAGTTTTATATAAGATTTTATTGAACAATGAAAACTTTTTATTAACTATATATTTACCAGTATATTTAATTTTTTGATTAATTCTATTATGCAAATAACTTGATGAAAAATACACATTTCCGTTAACCATAGCATTTGCACCATCATTAGAATTAACAATCAAATCACCTTTCTTTACAACATCTCCAATGACAAATTTTCCATTCCCTGAAAACACTTCAATATCGGTTATAACAGCATCATACTTCGAAAACAACTGCTTTTGACTATTAGTGATTTTTTTACTTTCTGGAACAATTGTTAAATTTAATTTTCCACCATTAAACTCAACAGAACAA
>JAFQBZ010000100.1 GCA_017399515.1 Clostridia bacterium
AATAATGAACTTCACAATAATCTGCAAGATAATCAAACTTACCAACCCAATCAGAACCAACAGTAAAAACATCAACACCATATTTAATGATATCGTCAATTTTTTGTCCCTCATATTCTTCGACAATAATTTCGTCTGCCAAACCGGTATTCTTAACAGCCTGAATTCGCTCAATTAATGATTGTTTAACATTAATCTTTCCTCTGCGCTTATCAAAGTCGTCAGAAGTAACCCCAACAATCAAATAATCACCAAGTTCTTTTGCTCGCTCTAAAAGACGAATGTGTCCAAAATGCAATAAATCATATGTTCCGTATGTAATAACTTTTTTCATAAATGTACCTTATAATAAACCTTTTTTATTCATATCATCAAAAGCATCAACAAGTCTGTCATAATCCTTTTCAGTTAAATAACCAATATGCCCTACTCTAAATATCTTATTTTTAATTTCACCACCATTTGGGCAAATCCATATCTTATATTCATCTTTAAGTGTAATGAAAATGTCGTTTGCTTTCTCGTTTATTGAATAAAGAGATGTAACAGCATTTGATGGTGAATCAGTAACTTCTTTAAATGGCAAATGTTTAATTTTATTTCTAAAATAATTTGCAAGTGATTGAACTCGTGCAATTTCTGTTTCAACACCACCATTTACTTTAATTTGATTTAATCTTTTATTAATTTGAATTAAAATCCCCACAGCAGGAGTGAATGGTGTTTGCCCTCTCTCAGCATTATTAAGTGCTGATTTTAAATCCAAATAAAAGGTTTTTGGCTTGTTATTATAAACCCTATCAACTGCATTTTTAGAAAGAGCAATCACTGAAACCCCTGGAGGGCAAGCAAGTGCTTTTTGTGAACCTGTAATAACCACATCAATTCCAAACTTTTCCATATAAAGTTCATCTGCTAAAAATGAACTAATGGCGTCAACAATTAAAAATAACCCTTGCTCTTTACAGAATTTGCTGATAAGTTTAATATCATAATGAACTCCTGTTGAGGTTTCATGAATATTTACAGCAAATGCAGTATAACCTTTATTTTTAAAATTTTCAAGATGTTCTTCCTTTAACGCTTCACCAAGATTTAATTTTATTTCATCATGTGGAATGTCATATACATCACAAATATCAACAAATCTTTTTCCAAAAGACCCCCCATTAACAATCAAAACTTTATCTTTTTCTGTCAATGTGTTAATTATAGAAGCCTCCATTGAAGCAGTTCCTGAACCCGTCATAAACACAACTCTGCTATCTTCAGCGGCAAACATAAACTCTTTTATTAGTTTTTCATTATCAAGCATTAGTTCAGAAAATTCACTTGTTCTAAAATAAGGAACTTGATTTGCACCAATTTCACGAATTTCATCTAGCATTTGAACAGGACCAACTGTAAAATTAATTAGATTCTCCATTTTTTATTCCTCTTTTTCTATTTTTCAAATTCCAAAAACAAATTTTTTGTCTATTACCCCAAATATACTTTGACCACAAAAGTTTTAAACTAGGTTTTTTATACCACTTTTTAACGATTTTTTTATAAGTCATTCTTTCATCACAAAGGTCCTTTAAAAAATCTTCTCTTTTTTCATTTGTGTTAATCGTCTTTCTCATTGGACTTTGATATTTTAACGCAGTATTAAAATCAAGTTTATGGCCAAACATAAACTTTTCGGCATTCTTAATTATACTTTTACCTTTATCTGAATTACCAATAACAAGTGAACAACCTAAATTATCACCATATAATTCTGGACAATATAAATGTACTCCCCAAAGATCACCAAGAGTTATATCTGCACACCTATCTGAAGTTGCAAATAAACATTCATAACAAGATGGTCTACTCATCAAATGCTCAAGCCATAATTTCCAAAAAGGATTAAACCACCTATCTTTTTTTAAGTGTTTTCCATTATTAAGCACAATAGACATAACCTGAAAATCCCAATGACCGTACACTGTTTTAAAAAACTTCTTAGTCTTTTTATACCTATAATCTAAACTCTTAATTCTAGAATTATACTTTTTATTAAAATAATCATCAAGTTTTTTAACATAATGTGGACTTGGCACACCTTCACAAACAACTTCAACTGTTAAAAGATTTTTTCTGTCAGTTTTCATTAAAAATTTTTCAAGTGCCGATATTTGACATGGTGTTCCAGAAAATAAAACTTTCTTACCTTTCTGTAAAAATTCTTTAACTTGTTTATAAGATTCTTGCATATTACTTTGTGAGTATTTTGATTTTCTAAACGCATCAATTTCATTTTTACTTTCCACATAATCATGGTAAACATTAAGACCCTCAGATTTTGCACCAAAAATCACATAATTATCATCACAAAATGCTTCAACAATTGCAGTAAATGCCCCACCAGATGTGCTTTTATCACGCACATCAATGCTTTTGTGATATCCACCAAATACATATTTTTCTTCACTGTGTTTTTTTATTTCACTTTCATATGAACAAACAAGTTTACATAACCCACAGTTAACACATTTTGATTTATCGATCTTAGGATATCTAAACCCTTCTTCATCTTCAACCATAGTTATCGCATCATGTGCACAAACCTGTTTACATGATTCACAACCACAACAATGCACTTTATCATTAGTTGATAAAAAACCTTTCATAATTTTCTCTCTTTTTACATTTTCTGTAATTCTTCATTCAAATATTTTAATGAATCTTCCCTTGCCGGTTTTATTCTTTCATAAACAACATCATAATCTATATCAGTTAGATATTGCTCATTACCCTCAACCATTATTTGACTGGTAAGACCAAAAAGTTCTAATAATTCTTGAATTTTTGTATTACATTGTTCTCTTGAAAAAATAACAAATTTCTTTTTGAACTGAACACTAAATATCATACCATGGAATGAATTTGTTACTACAAATTCAGCATGTTTTACAAGCGATAAAAACTCTTCAACCCCAGCTTCATAAAATGCTCTTGTGTTGTCATCATTTGTTGCACGCAAACTAATCTCAACAATTTTCCAACCATTTTCTTTTGCTAGTTTTCTTGCAAAATCATTCATTTTTTGATTATATCTTCTTGCATACAAAAGTAAATATTTATCTTTTTCCTGTCTTGGTGCTGTAATTTTTTCGTAATCTTTTTCCTCAAGCAAAAGTGTTGGATCTAATACTTTTTGAACCCTAACATCTACTTTTTCTTTAATATATGGAACCATTCCATATTCACGAATTGCAATAGCTTTAAAGTTTTTTAAACGCTTATCAAGTTCCTTATAAGATTCTTCATCAAGGTGAACATCTCCAAAGCTAGCAGCATAAGAAATTGCATATCCATTTTTCATTGAATCAAAATTTGCATAAAATCCATCATCAAAACCAAATTCATCAACACAAAAAATAGTATCACTTCCACAAACAAAACCATCGATATTTTCGTCAGAAACTACTTCGTCAAAGTTGGTATAATCATAAGCCTTCTTTGTCCTATTAAATTCCTCAGTATAAAACTTGTCAAATTTATAAAAATTTTCAGTAATAACATCAAGTCTTTCTTCACAAAGACGCCTTGATTCACTATCTTTATCCCACATTTTTTTCATTGGATTAAGCGGATCACTATCCAAATGAACCTTTGCACAATAATCAATCAATACAGGTCTATTTTCACCATTATTTGCTTTTGCAATTGATTGTGATAACGCCCACGATTGAAGTGCTGAACCATAATTTGTAAAATTACATCTAATGTTATAACTAACAATTCCTATATTTCTCATATAACACCTCACTTTTTATCCATTGAATCTTTTACAATATCTTCTGTGATTTTCTTTGAAATTGATTCAAAATCATCTTCAAATATTTCACTTATATATTTATTCCTTAATTCTTTTAAATCATCTTTATTTTCTTTCAAGTCGTTTATTTTATTTATTAATTCTTCTTCGTTATTCACAATATAACAACTTGATAATAATTTCTTAAAATAAGGAAGATATTCTATTTTAAAATTTTCGGTTATACAATATATAATTGGCTTTCCTGTAATAAAATACTCTACAATAATTGATGAGTTATCTGTTATTAAAAAGTCAGAGCCCCAAAAAGTATGATTATATTCTTTTTGACTATCTAAGTTGATATTTTTAGAAAGTTCACACTTCTTTTTAAATTCAGCAACTTCTTCAACTGTCATTTTTCCAGTTCTTATAAAATTATCAAAAGCCATTGGATGTGGTCTAAATAATAAATCTATATCTGCATTTTTGTTTGCATAATCAAATAAAACATCTTTATATCTAAAAAAGTTACTTCCGCCAACACTCTCATCAAGTGTCCATCTAGGTGTCCAAATTGCTCTTATTTTATTTTTTGAAAAATTCCAAGATTCACTATTGATGTTTTTATTTTTTATAACATCCTCAAATGCTAAATAACCAAAATTTTTGGTTTTTTGCAACTTTAAATCATGTGCGGTTTTGAAATATTCTTCATTCACACTTTTATCATCATTATTTGATGCATAATAACAATAAACATCACTAAAAAAACTTTTCTTCAAATCTTTCATAAATTTTAATGACAATATCATACCATACATTGTTAAACAAATTTTTGCATATTTAGATACTTCATTTGACTTATATTTCTTTGGCAAATAAATATTATATGGTTCACTATAAAACACATAATCTGGCTCTAAATTTTTTAAATTAAACCACTTTCCTTTATTTTCTAAAGCATTCCATGGTTCTTCTCCCACTCTTGCATCAATGCAATCATAACCATTATTTTTAAAATAATTATAAGTTATTGATGTATCATCTTTATATGGTTCAGGACAACAGACAATTTTAACATCAATTTTATCATTATTTAACATTTCGTAATATAAAGACTTAAGTTTGTTCCAAGTATTAGAATTTACAACAACAAAAACCACTCTGATTTTTCTATCTTGAATGGGTTTTCTTTTGCTTAATCTTTTTAATCTTTTTATTGATTTTTGATTTTCTAATTTTAATTTAAAATTATTATATTTTTGTTTCATTTTAAATAACATTCTTACAAAAATATTATTCTTGTGTTTCTTCAATAAGTTCTTTATCTTCTGGAACATTATCTATTTCCTTCTTTTTTAAATTTTTTACCATTTGTATAATTTTCTTTCTAAACACAAATAACAAAATTGCAGCAATAACCATAACAGCGTATCGAACTATTATCAAATTATATAAAGCCATTCCAATTGCACCGGCAATCATAAATACTGCAAAAATTAATAATAATAATTTCCAATTATAAAGTCCATGCAAATCTTCACCTTTTTTCATATATTTCCTAATACATAAATAATTACCATACGCAAAGATAACATAACTTATTAAAGTGGTATACCCTGCAACATAATATCCCCATTTTGGAATAAATATATAGTTTAACACAATGTTAACCACAGCAGCACCTACAGATGCTAAAATTAAATGAGTCTTTTTTTTGTATAAAAATTCAATATTTGTTGAAAATTGAGTATATAAAAGCAATAATAAACTCATTGCAACAGGAGGCACAATCCAAATCGCTTCCATATATGCCTTTCCTGCTAAAATGTAAATTATTTCAGGAGCCATCCAAATTATGAACAATAATAAAATCGCAATTAATATTGATATATAACATGATATTTTTCTATTATCTCTTGGTTTTTTATCATTAATTTTGTTATATACCCAAGGTGTATACGCATTATTAATTGCATTTAAAACAAATGTTAATATCATTCCCAAGTTATAAGCCACACCATAAATTCCGGCTTTATCTTCACCACAAAAATAATTTATCATAAGCCTATCACTCTGACCAAAAATCATTTGTGCTAAATAATAAATTAAAAGCGGAATATTAAAACTTAATGCATATTTCCAATATTCTTTATTAAATGCCTTTTTACCTCTAATATAATTTAAAACATATAATGAAAACCCAACAATAACAACAACAATAGAGCATCCTAAAATTCTTGCATAACCCCTTTCTTCTGAGTTAACAACTAATATATAAGCAAGCGTTGGTCCTAATATAGAAACTAAAAGCGTCACAACAATAACACTTATATACTTAAATTCAAATCTCTTCTTTCCCATCCAAAAGGTTGTCGCACTTTGAAATAATATTTCAAAAGCCATTAAAAAAATTAAATAAGATGGCAAATCCATAAAAGCACTTAACTGTTTATTGAACGGAATGTATATAAACAAAAATATCGTCATAAACAATGAACAAATTGTTTGGGCTGATGAAATATAGCCATCTCTATCATCTTTAAATTTTATCATTGCTGTGTTAAATGTTCCATAAGGCAATTCAAGTGTTATAAAAATTGCAAAAATAGACATCCATGATGTATAGATTGTATACTGACCATATTGAGCAGTTGTTAAAAGTCTTGTAAATAATGGTAA
>JAFQBZ010000101.1 GCA_017399515.1 Clostridia bacterium
AATAAAAACAAACACAAAAAATAAAACCACTTGAAAATTCAAGTGGTTTTTTGTTTGCATAAATTTTAATTAAAATAATTCGTCATCGGCTTCTATTGACACATTGCTAAAGTCTGGCATTTCATCAAAAATTGGTGCACCCATGTCACCAGGTGTTTCAGGTGGTGGGGTGAGCCCGCTGAAATCAGTTGCGTCAATTTCATTTTTAATCTTTTCAATTGCAGCATTAAATTCTTCAATGCTGTTTTCACTTTTTTTGGCGTTTTTGGCATCTTGGTTTGCTTCATATTGACCAACAAGACTTTGCTCGTTGGCGTCTTTTTCAAGGTTAACAAAACTTGTTCTTGAACCGTCCCAACCAAGGAAAACGCTTCCTGGTTGACCGTTTCTAAACTTTGCAATAATAAGTTCTGCGGTGTAGTTTCCGGTCTTGTCTTCGTTAATTTCCCTTGCTGACATATCTCTGTGAATGAACCAAACCATATCGGCGTCTTGTTCGATAGAACCAGAGTCACGAAGGTCTGAAAGCATAGGTTTTGCTGGCTTGCCGTCTTTGGTGTCACGGCTTTCAACTGAACGGTTTAACTGACAGAGCGAAAGAACCGGAACTTCAATTTCTTTAGCAAGAATTTTAAGTTGACGAGAAATGTCTGCAACTTCGTTTTGACGGTTGTCACTCTTTGAGTCTGATTTCATAAGACCAAGATAGTCGATAACCACAAGGTCAAGACCTTTTTCTCTTTTGAGTTTACGGCATTTTGAAAGAACTTGTGAAGGAGTGTTCATCGCGTTGTCGTCAACATAAATGCTTGCTTCTTTAAGTTTTTTGTCGGCTTTCCAAATTTTAATCCAATCATGCTCGTCAAGTTCACCGCGAAGTGCCTTTGCCATTGACACATTTGCAACAGAACAGAGCATTCTTTGTGCGAGTTGCTCTCTGCCCATTTCAAGAGAGAAAACTGCACACTTTGCACCGTGGTTGATTGCTGCGTTTGAAACAATGTTCATCGCAAGGGAAGTTTTACCAACACCAGGTCGAGCAGCAAGAATGATAAGGTCAGTTTTTTGAAGACCGTTTGTTGCTTTGTCAAGTTGATAGAAACCGGTTTTAAGACCACGAAGAATTGAATTGTCTTTGTGAATGTCTTCAAAACGGTTGATAACCTTTTCAACTGAAACTTCAAGTTTTTCAAGCGCACCACTTTGACCCTTTTCAGCAATTTCATAAATTGCCTTTTCAGCCTGACCAATAATTGATTCGTCACTGCCTTTGTCGTAAGCCTTTTCAATGGTTTTTCCACAAGCAAGAATAACTTGTCTGAGCACTGAGTCGCGGCGAACAATATCAATATAATGGTTTGCACTTGCAGCCGAAGGAACAATGTTTGAAAGTGAAGTGATGTAAGCCATTCCACCAACAGCGTTTATAAGGTTTTGCTTTTCAAGTTCGTCAGAAACAGTCACGAAATCGATTGTCACTGAGTTTTGAAAAAGTTTTTTAATCACAGCAAAAATATTTCTGTGAGTTTCGTTATAAAAGTCAATTTCTTCTAACTTGCTGATGATGGTTAGCGCTGCTTCACTGTCAATAAGTGCACAGCCAAGCACTGCTTGTTCTGCCTCGAAATTGTTTGGAAGCATTTTGCCTTCAATCACGCTAGTTTTTGAAGATGAAGTTTTTTCTTTGCGTTCAGCCATAGTTCCTCCTTGCTCATTATGGTTTAAGTATAACTTGCAAAACCGGTGTTGTCAATAAAGAAACTTTTTCTTTTATTTGTAAAATAAAAAAGTATACTAAGCCACTACAAATTTTAGTCTTTCAAAAAAATCTGCAAAAATCATCAAAAATATAGTCAAAAATTGTGTAAAAATTGCAAATTTCACCACTTGCAAACAAAAAAACAAGCGTTTTGCTTGTTTTTTGTGGGTTAAATTTTAACTTTTGGGGCTTGCAAATTTTGTGCAGTTTGTCTTTCAAGTTTAATTTGAGTTTTAGCATTTCGAATTCCGTTGTCAAGCAAGAGCAAAATATCGTTGTCATTAGCCACCGATTTTAACTTTTCATAGTCATCAATCACTTCGCTTCCAATGGCGTCAAAAACTTTTAAGTGTTTAACAATGCTGAAAAGATAAACCACCCTAGTTCGAAAATCTTCAAAGTTTAAATAAGTTTCTTTTGCCTTTGTTTGATTTCCTTGACTTGCACTCTCTAGCACGCTCAAAATCATATCAACCGAGTTTTCAACAGTTTGTGGGTCATATAAAAACTCGCCACCATTTGTTTGTGAAAGCATTTGCACAACTTCACCAGACTCACCAAAAATAACTTCAGCCTTGTGTTTATCTTCAAATTTTTTGGCAAAGTCTGTCCATTCTAAAAGCCTTGTGGTGATGATTTTTTCAGCCTTTTCAAGTTTTGAACTGTCTTTAATTCCATAATTTTCTTCTAAATTAATTTCAATCATTTCTTCCATTTTTATCTCCTTAAAATAAAAAACACAACCGCAACATGATATCACAAAAAGTGGCATTGTTCAAAAAAATTTTTTGTTGATTTTAAACAAAAAACGACAAAATTTTGCTGGTGTTAATTTTGGTTAATGTGATAGATTGTTTTTAGTTGATTTAAAAATTTTTAGGGGGTATAATTTAATTATGGAAAATAGAGTATATGTGCGTCCTAGATTTAGGAAATTAGATGACAGAGATTATAAAACATTTTGGGCTTCACTTCGTGATGCAAGAAAAACCAACAGACACGGTGACTTCGTTTTACTTCGTGATGCAGAACTTTATAACGGTGCTCAAAACTTCTTGATTGGAAACGGAATTGCAGGCTTTGCAATTTATGATGACGAACTTATTTCAGTTCATAAAAATAATAAAAAAGCAGCCGAATCAGGGGTTCAACACATCTTGCCAAAAATGGTTAGATGTGGCTTTAAATATGGTGCAAAATTTGGTGATTGCTATGGTGAATGGCTCGCAAATTATTACATGAGAAGCGGGTTTATTGTTGTTGCAAGAATTGAGTTCGATAAACTTGCTGATAACCCTGTTGACTGGAAATTTGACATCTTTGGAAAACCATATATCTATATTATGATTCGTGGTGTGAAAAATGTTGCCGAACTTGACAGGCTTAAAAAGGCAAACGAAATTCAAGGTTTTGAAGCCGTTGAAGGCAGAATTCCAACATTAAATTCATTTGAAGAAGCAATGGAATATCGTGCAAAAATGTATGATGCAGTTAAAAAATATGGCTATAAAAAACGCCTTGAATTTGTTCAAAATTTATACAAAAAATAAAAGACACTTTGAAGTGTCTTTTTTTATTGTTATAAAAATGAAGTAAAATTAATATTATCTAATAAAGTTGGTGAAGGTGGTTTTTTCTTGTGCTGGTGGGGTGATTCCTTTTTCTTTGCCTGCTTCAATGCATTTTAAGAAGTAAGCCATATTTCTGGCTAAAATTCGCATTGCTTGCATTCCTTCTTCGTCTTTCGAAACATCTTCGGCTTTTCTTCCAAACGCCATATTCCAATATCTGGTTGAAATGATTGGCATTTGAGTGATTCCAAAATATTTATTAATTTGGTCATAGGTTGCAGTTGTGCCAGCACGCCTTGCGCAAATCACTGACGCCACAGGTTTGAACTTAAAGCAGTCGTTTCCACCAGAAGACGCAGAATAAAATGCTCTGTCCATAAACGAAGTTAAAAGCCCAGACATTCCTGCATAATGAACCGGTGTGCCAAAAATGAAACCGTCGACAGTTTCGGCTTTTTTAACAAACTCATTCACAATGTCATCAATGGCACATTTTTTAAGTTTTGAGCAGGCATAACAGCCAATGCAACCTGAAATTGGCTTGTTTCCAATCCAAAAGATTTCAGTTTCAATGCCGTTTGCATTTAACTCTTTTTCAACTTCATGAATAGCAACTGATGTTGTTCCATGTTCATGTGGACTTCCATTAACTAACAAAACTTTCATAATTTCCTCGCTTATCTATTATATATATTTGCAAGTTTAGTATAGCACAAAATCAGGTAAGTTGTATCATTTTTAAAATGATTGTGAGAAATAAACCAAAAAGGTGTGCAAACAAATGTGTATAATTGGCGGGAATAAGCACTTTTGTGCTTGGGCTTCGCCTTCGAACTTGCTGTGATATGTTTTAACTTTAAATTAAATTTGTGTTACAGCAATCCAATTCCTAAATAGCAACAAAAAAGCCCACCCCCAAGGGTGAGCATTTTTTATGGAGCTACTGGCGGGAATCGGACCCGCGACCGCCGCATTACCAATGCGGTGCTCTACCACTGAGCCACAGTAGCAAGAGATATTTGATGTTATTATGCGATATAAATAAAAAAGGAGGTGTTTTGCGTAATAACATCTAACTCTAATTGGCTTTATTTTTAATATCCTCTTAAAAATAAAAACTGCTTTTTAAAAGCATAAAGTTATTATAATAGTGAAGGCTTGTTTTGTCAAGAATATTTATAATTTTATTTTTAGGTATTTTTTATCTATTATATTCGCATTTATTTTGATTATTCTTATGTTTCCTTCAAAGTTACAAATTGTTAAATTTATATTGTTGACAAAATTTCCAAAATTTTGTAATATATGGTCGTTGGCATATTTTGTTTTATGCTGGCATAAAAATAGTATTAATAATCTTTCCGTGGGGGAGTAGTTAGCGCAAAAAGTTTTTGCTTTTTGTGGAGTAAGTTTCAACAACCGACCGTTAGGGGTCTGGCTTGCTTTAAAAAACAAGACTCACGCTTTAAAATGGCTATTGCTATTTTGGCGTGCGTGAATTATTTTTATAATCGTATTCCAAGTGATGGCAAACGCTAATGCTTGGAATTTTTTATGCCTTGAAACAAGATGTTTGCAAAACTAAAAAAGGAGAAAACAAATGAATTTTCATAGTGAAGATTTACAATCGGTTCTTGCCGAGGTTGACACCAATGCCGAATCTGGTTTAACTAAAGAAGAAGTTAAAAAAAGAACCGAAAAATTTGGCAAAAACAAACTTCAAGAAAAGAAAAAGAAATCGTGGGCTGCAAAATTCTTTGAGCAATTCAAAGATGTTATGATTGTGATTTTAATCATTGCAGCAGTGGTTTCATTTGTTATTGCTTGTGTGGAGAAAAATCCAAAAGAATTTTTTGAACCTGTGCTTATTCTTTTAATCGTTGTTTTGAATGCGATTATGGGTGTTGTGCAGGAAAGCAAGGCTGAAAAAGCACTTGACGCACTTAACAATATGTCTGCACCACACGCAAGGGTTATTCGTGACGGCGAAGAAAAAATCATTAACGCTGCTGACCTTGTTCCTGGTGACATTATTGTGCTTGAGGCTGGTGACTTTGTTCCTGCTGACGCAAGACTTATCAAAAGTGTAAGCCTTAAAAGTGAAGAGTCAGCCTTAACCGGCGAGTCTGTTCCAACAGAAAAAGATGCTGACAAAGCGGTTAAAGCAAAAGCACCAATTGGTGACAGATCAAACATGATTTTCACCGGCTGCAGCATTACTTATGGCACAGCAAGAGCAGTTGTCGTTGCAACAGGCATGAACACTGAAATGGGTAAAATTGCTGGTCTTCTTTCTAACGAAGAAGAAGGTGCAACCCCACTTCAACAAAAACTTGCCAAACTTGGCAAAAACCTTGGCTTTGTTGCACTTGCTGCCTGCGCAATTATTTTTGTTGTGGGAATCTTAAGTGACATTGGCATTTTAGAAATGTTTATGACAGCAGTTTCACTTGCGGTTTCTGCAATTCCTGAAGGCTTGCCTGCAATTGTTACCATTGTGCTTTCAATTGGTGTTCAAAGAATGGTTAAAAAGAACGCAATCATTAGAAGACTTCCTGCGGTTGAAACTCTTGGAAGTGCGTCTATTATTTGTTCAGACAAAACCGGAACCCTCACAATGAACAGAATGACTCTTGTTGAGGCATACACAGACTCTGCTGATGCAACAGAAGAAATCAGCAAAGAAAACTCTCAAAAAGTAAAGAAACTTTTAACTTATGCGACACTTTGCTCAAATGGTTCAATCACTATTCATGGAAGCAAAGAAACTCATGTTGGTGACCCAACTGAAACAGCAATTGTTTCTGCAGCACATAAAAACGGTCTTGAAAAAGATGCACTTAATGCAAAATATCCAAGACTTGCAGAACTTCCATTTGACTCTGACAGAAAACTTATGAGCACAATCAATAAGATTAACGGAAAACTTTATGTTATTGTTAAAGGTGCTGTTGATGTTATTGAAAAACGCTGCATTGCAGGAAATCTTGAAACAGCAAAAGAATTTAATGATTCAATGAGTGCAAGAGCGCTTCGTGTGCTTGCAGTGGCTTATAAAGAAATTGACGAAGTTCCTGAAAAACTTACAAGTGAAGACCTTGAAAATGGGCTCACATTTATGGGCTTGGTTGGAATGATTGACCCTCCAAGACCAAAAGCAAAGGCAGCGGTTACCGTGTGCAAAGAAGCAGGAATCAAACCTATTATGATTACCGGTGACCATGTTGTGACAGCAACCGCAATTGCAAAACAACTCGGCATTTATGAAAGTGGCGACAAAGCCATCACAGGTGCTGAACTTGATGAAATGAGTGATAGAGAACTTGATGCAAATCTTGAACTTATTTCTGTTTATGCTCGTGTTTCTCCTGAAAACAAAATTAGAATTGTTAAGGCTTGGCAAAGAAAAGGTCAAGTTGTTTCAATGACAGGTGACGGCGTTAACGACGCACCAGCATTAAAAGCAGCAGACATTGGCTGCGCAATGGGAATTACCGGAACCGATGTTGCAAAAGGTTCTGCTGATATGATCTTGACTGACGATAACTTCACAACCATTGTTGATGCGGTTCGTGAAGGTCGTGGAATTTATGCAAACATTAAAAAGGTTGTGGGCTTCCTTCTTGGAACAAACATTGGTGAAGTTGTTGCGGTGTTCTTCGCAATGATTTTCTGGCACTCAACACCATTTCTATCAATGCAACTTTTAATGATTAACCTTGTGACTGACAGTCTTCCAGCAATCGCACTTGGTATGGAAGCCGTTGAGGCTGATGTTATGAAGCATAAGCCAAAACCAAAAGATGAGGGATTGTTCGCTCATGGTCTTGGCATTAAAATTGTGCTTCAAGGCTTCATGTTTGGCATTTTAGCACTCATTGCATTCAAACTTGGTGAAAGTGTGACAGGCACACTTGTTGGTGGTCAAACAATGGCATTTATGACCCTTGCACTTTCACAAATTCTTCAAGCATATAACATGCGTTCAGAAAGATCACTCTTTAAAATTGGACCATTCTCAAACCACAAACTCAACTGGGCTTGTCTTGGTTCAATCGCACTTTTAGCGCTTGTTGTGTTTACTCCTGTTAGAATTGCATTCAGTTTGGCAGTGCTTCCTGCATGGCTTTATCTTGTTGCTTTAGGTTTTGGCGTGTTCCCAATTCTTGTTATGGAAATCGCAAAAATTATTGAGCATACTTACTCAAAGAAGAAAGCGAAAAAAGAAGCAGAAGCAAAAAATATTTAAAAAATTATTTAAAAATATAAAAAAATCGAAAATGTTTAATAAAAAACGCCGGAAATCTCCGGCGTTTTTGCTTTTTTATTGTTTTTTCGAGCGTGAAAAATTTTGATAAATTTAATATATTATTTATATATTAATAAATAAAGTTGTTTGACAACCTTTTTTTAAATTGATATACTTTATTATGTATAGGAGTATCGAATGTCAAAAAGATTAGCAATTGTGTTTTTCATAGTTATTGCTTCTTGCATTTTCGCTGTTGCAGGTTTCTTGCTGATGCTGTTTTTAGCACCAGGTTTTTCTGCTTTCGGTTTAAAATATATTAGGGCAGACATTCATGTGGTTAACACAGGAAAAATTCAAATCTCTGAAACAAAGGCTTTCAAAACTTCAGGTGGATTTGATGGTGATCTTATCATTGAAACACAAGAAGTTCCTGTAAACATCATTTTCTCTCAAGATTTCGATTTTTACTTTGCTTATTATGACAACTTTGTTGGTTTAACAACTTCAGATTTTGATGACCCATCAATCTCAATCTCTAAAAACGAGCATGGTGACTGCGTTATCAAAACACAAGAGTTTGAAAAGTTTGTTTATGAAAGTTCTTCAAGTGAGCGTTATTTAAACATTTATGTTCCACTTTATATCGTGGGTGACACAGGTGCAACTTTAAAAGATTTAACAATCAACACAAAAAGTTCAAAAGTCACTTTCAAAAAGGAAAAAGACGATTCAAGAACAGCGTCATTCAACAGTGTTACAATTAACACAGAGTCAAGCAAGGTGGTTTATGATTCAAACTTCCATGCTGTTAATTTTAACTATCAAACAAACAATACCATTAGAATTTATGGTGACCCAGAAAAAGAAGTTTATGCAACAAACTATAACTTAGAAAGTCGCTCAGGCAAAATTGTGATTAACGGCGATGTTGTTGGAAATGTAACAGCAAAAACCAACAATGGTGATATTTCACTTGAGTCATGCAAAAACTTATATGTTGAAACAAAGTGCGGTGATGTTGGCTGCTCTAAAGAAGACGCAAAAGTTACGCTTCGTGGAATTGCAAAAATCACAACCACAGCAGGAAGGGTTACCCTTGGTGAAATTAAGGGCAATGGCGACAACACAATCACAACAGGCGGCGGTGCTGTAACCATTGATAAACTCACTGACGCAACCATCACAACAAAAAGAGGCGCAATCAGGGTTAAATCAGTCAACTCTGCAAAAATCAAATCTAATGTTGGAAATGTTTATGTTGAAGAAGCAATTTCTTCACTTGATGTAAACACTCAAAGAGGCAAAATGGAAATCGGTGGCGAAGGCTTAACCGTTAACAATCCACACCTCTATTCACGAATTGGAAGAATTTATCTTAAAACCGGTTCAGGAAAAGTTTATGTTGAAACAGTAAACAGTAATATTGAATTCACAAATAAAGACAGTGAAGACATTGAAATTATTGGTGGCAAAAAAGTTAAGGCAACAAGACTCACCGGCACGGTTCACATTAAGTCAAATGGTGACACTGAACTCAAGTTCACAAAAATCACAAACAAAACCACAATTGAACTTGGTGACAAGTGTTACAGTGCAATCATTAATGCTGAACAAAACACTGCAAGAGATACTGACTTCTATCTCACAGGCAAATATGTTGTTAGATATGAAGACGAAGCACCTGTTAAAAAGGGTGAAAATGGAACAGCAATCGACAACGACTTTGTTGTTGAAGGCGATGCTTCAATTAATGTTTCAGGCAAAAATGCTGAGATTCATGTTTACTTCAAAAAACCATAAAAACAAAAACACTCCCTTGAAAAAGGGGTGTTTTTTTATTGCAAAAAATTATCACTGAAAATCATAAAAAAATAATACAAAAAATTCCTTATTAATTATATATAAAAATATATTATATATATTCATTTATTATAAGAAAAAGTTCAAGGTCAATTTGTCAAAGGGGTATTTACAAAACGCCTGGCTCGTGTTAAAATATATGCAACAATAAAATAAATTTGTGTTTCATTTTATTGGACTTTTGTTTTCACTCGTGATAAAATTATTGTAGCGTATTATAGATTTTGAGAGGTCGATAATGAAAAGATATATTTATCCAATGGTGATTTTCACTGATGAAAACAATTTATATACAGCACTTTATCCAGATTTAAACTTGCTTGCTTCAGGTTCAACAATCGAAGATGTTTATGCTAGGGCTAATGACTATTTAGAGTTTTATTTAACATCAGCGTTAAAATATGATATTAAAATTGCTAATATGTCAACCTATGCAGAAATTCAAGCACTCAACCCTAAAAAGGTTGTTCTTTTGGGCTATGCTGACATCGATGATGGTGGAATCATTTTAACAGAAAATGAACAAGCAGAAAAGAATTTCTTGGAAGAGTTTGTATTTACGGAGGAGGGTGATTAGTAATGAGTATCAATGAACAAAACTTAACTTCATTTTATGGTGGCATCACTGAAAGAACATATCCAATGGAACTCGCTTACACAGCGCTTTGTTCTGGTGCGTTCATGGATTATTATAAAGACGAGCATACAGGTCTTGAAACATTGGTTGCAATCGTTCCAAAAGCGAACGGTTCAGTTCAACCAATCGAAGTAACATTTGGAAATCCTGACAGCGTTGCTATTGATAACAGAATTGCAATTTATCATTCTTTAGGGCTTGACAGAATTGTTAACGAAAAGGGCAATTCAAACACAACAAACAGTGAAATTTTGGCACAAAGATTTGCTGCAATTGCAAGCACACTCGGTCAAAACAATGAATATATCAGTGGAATCTTTGATTCAAAAGCCGATGAACTTCGTAAGAGATTGTTAGAAAATTATCCAGAAAATATTAAAGAATATGACGCTGCTGTTGAGTCATATAAAGAAGCATTTGCTAAAGCGTTCGATATGAAAAACGCAGGCAAAAAAGACGACGAAAAAAAAAACAGAATAATGGCGTAACAGACGCTAATATTTAAAAAAATATGCCAATTAGGGGTGGTTTAATGGCAAAAATTGATTTGCATGAACTCGCACTGATTGTTGGATTTGAAGTGGTTTGTGTTGATGAAGACTACACAAACTATGAATATATGATTCGTATTCGTGACATTGAAAGTATGTCTTATGTTTTAAAAATCAAAAACCATATCGAGTTTTTAGATGTAGACAACATTTTGCAATCAATCATCATTGTTCTTCCAGCAGATTTAAGGCGAAAAATTAGAAAACTCACCAAGAAAACCGACGAAAATAATATTGATAATATTATTGACTTGTTGTGTTTTACTGTTGAAGAATATAAGCAAAAAACTAGATATAATCTTTTGAATGAATATGCAAAACTTTTGGGCATTAACCTTGAAGAAAATGGATATTTCTTCTCTTATAAAATGTCTAAAAAAAGATACAAACAAATCATGGCTTTCATTGAAAGTAAACTTGACATAAGCGTTGCTCCAATTATTGGAAAAATGCACAAAATTGAGTATAAAATTGGTTATTTAAAACAACATAAGAAAATCGATGAATCAACAAGAATTTAAGACTAGCAAACGCTAGTCTTTTTTTGATGCAAAAAAACCTTTTAAAAATCTTGAAAAATAGCATTAAAAATACTGCTTAAAATATTTGCTTTAATTTATAAAAAATTATATAATTTTGGTATAAGTGAGGGTCTATAATGAAAAATGTAGCAGATTATTATAACAAGACAGCAACCGGCTGGTCTGATGAATGGCTTAAAGAAAAAAAGCAAAGTGCAATTTTAGAAAAATTCCATAATTGTTTTGCGCAAGTGAGTTCTTCACATCCAAAACTTTTAGACCTTGGTTGTGGTGCTGGCTATGATTCAAAAATTATGAGCAAACTCGGTGCAAGAGTGACCGGCATTGATATCAGTGAAAAACTTATTGATATTGCAAAAAAATCAGTTCCTTCTTGCAAATTTTATGTTGGCGACATCAACGCTCCAATGACAAAACTTGGAAAGTTTGATGGCGTTGTTTGCTTGGCAACAATCATTCATGTTGACATCACAAGAATGAAAACTGTTATGCAAAATATTGCCGATGTTTTGAAAAAGGGTGGCTTAGCCCTTATTTCTTGCTGTGATGGCGTTGGCAAAAACTATCAAAAGAGTTATGTTTATCTTGACGGAACTTATTATGACAAAGGCGTTAATGATTACAGCGCTTCAGAACTTTGTGCGTTTGCTTACCCAAGTTTAAAACTTGTTGACACTTGGAAATTTGACGACTTTGCTGACGGCTGGCGTTATTATGTGTTTATGAAACAATAAAAGGGAGATTGTTATGGATAAATTGCAAGAATTAAAAAAACAACTTGTTGAACAAGGTAAAAACAAAGCCTTTAGTGAAATGAATGGAATGCTTTCTATGATTCCAGAAATAAGAGAAACTATAGCAAAATTAAAAAAATTAGAGAAAGAATTCTTTAGTGAATATTCAGGAAAAAGAATTTATTTTGCACCAAAATCACCAACAACAAAAGAATACGCTGAAACAAAAAAAGATTTCTTTGAACAAATTATGAGATTTAGAGAAACTTATTTAGAAGTTAGCGAAGTTCTTAGATCAACAAGCAGAGTGCATAATACAGGAATTGTAACATTAAACGAAGGCTTAAGCGGTTCAAGTTTCTATGGTTTTGCTAGAGATTTTCAAGAATTAAATTCACATTCTGCTGCTTCAAAATTTGAAGAAGCAATGAAACATTTTTTTGAAAGTGAATTTGAAACAAGCAAACACGGAAAAGTTAAACTTATTGACCAAAGTGGAAAATTTGACCAAAGAATTGTTGAAGAAATTGAGAATGCAAAAGGTTTGCAACTCTCATTTTTAGGGTATCCGGCTTATGACATTCTTGATGAAGATGAATGGGAAAGTGTGGTTCGAGAAGTTAAAGATTCAAAAGAGAGAATCATCAAAAAAATTAACGAAGACAAAGAAAAAGGTTATTCAACCAATGGCAGAGAAAAAACTCTTAAAATGTTAAATGATATTGAATCAAAGATTGCACAAATTGAATCTATGGAATTAAATAACGCATCAGCACCAAAAGCGAAGGCTGGTGATAGTCTTTCATTTATCACTGAAAACAAAGGAATGTCTGCTGGAAAAGGCATGAGTTCAAGACAAAAAGGTAATTAAAGATAGGCTTAAAGTTATGGTATTTGAAAAAGAATTTAAACATTATGGTTTTGAAAGTGTGGTTGCTTATTCAGGCACTGACATCACTGAAGAAATGATGAATGAAAGTTTTAAAGTAAGCAACGACTTTTTTCATGAAGAATATCAAATCAATGAATCTAAAATTAAAGATATTGTTAAAAATGTTGGACAAATTTGCTTCATTATTAAAGACGAATCTGTTAACAAGGTTATAGGTTACAGTTTTTGGGTTCCAATCAAAGAACAAGTTTTTGTTAACTTCATAAAAGCAAATGAAATGCTTATGTTTATTGAAGAAGAGCATTGTTCAAAATTTAATGAACCGGTTGTAAATTTATTTCAAGCAGGCGAAGCATTTGTTGGTGGCTATGACATTGACTTGCTTCATAAAGCACTTGAAGACATCATTCAACAAAAGATTTTAGTGCTTGCTAAAAAAGGTGTTAAAATTGGCTATGTTGCAATTGAAGCCGTTTGTGAATATGATGAAAAATATCTTGCTAAACTTCTCGGTTTAAGCAAAGGTGTTAAAAAAGCAAAATCAATTTTTTATTGCGATAAATATTCGCCATCAAAAACTTTTGCAAGGTCAATGTATGCTGAATATTTAAAGGAATATTACAAAGATTAAGAAAGAAAATTTTACTCAAAAAAGCCGATTAATTCGGCTTTTTTTGCTGGGTTTAGATTTTTTTGCAAACTATTGACATTTGACATAAAAATGGTTATAATATTATTACTAGATTATGAGGGCTTGAAGCAGAAAAAGGGAGAGTGATTTTTATGGCAGAAAAAGGGAGTTATGCCAGTGATTCGCTTGAAAATTTAAACAACTTGCAAATAAGAGCAAAATCTTTTGAAAGCAAATCTCGAAAAGGGTTCATGGCTGAAAGAGATATCGAAAGAGAAATGGAAGAGTTAAGGCTTTCATGTTTAGAAAATGCTGACGCCATGTATGATTACACAGGTGATGAGTTTTCTGGTCAAATGGCTGAAAAGTTTAGAAAGCCAATGTCATTTGAGCCAACCGAGGTTGCGTTAGTTTTAAAAGATATTGTTTGCGACATCGCGGCGCTTTATTCAAGGGCGTTCAAACTTATGCTTGAAAATATGTCACACGCACATATTGTTAAGGTTGAAACTTCTTATGAAAATGATATTTTTGAAAGAAAGTGGAGAAGTGAACAAAAAGCCTTTGAAAAACAAGAAAGAAGAGAAAGACGCGAAAGAAAAATTAGAGAAAAAGATAGTTCGTTTGTTGACCTTTCGCATGACAGGGTCAAGCCAAGAAAGGCAAGAAGGGGCGAGGCAAGTTTTGAAACATCGTCACACAGCACCGAAAGACCTTCACGACCAAAAATGTTTAGAGGGTCATCAAACAT
>JAFQBZ010000102.1 GCA_017399515.1 Clostridia bacterium
ATATGCTTCTTCAATCTGAATGAATTTTGGATCATATCCTGCTTTAACAGCATATTCCATACTTGTGCTTCCAGCAAACATTGCCATGCTGTCAGCACTCTTTGGTTTTGCATAACTCAAATCTACATATTTAGTGTATCCAACGGTTGTAACTTCGGCAGATTTACGAGTTCGGCTTAAAGCCTCTTCACTAACGCTGCCAGATGTTGTAATACTTGTTCGATAATAAATTATCTCATTATCAACCATCTTAATTGCGGTTGGATATCCAACTGCATCAATAACACCTTTTGCAATGATTGGATATGCATTATCAGAGTGATAATATTTTGATTTGAAATCAATACCATAATCAGATATATAATTCCAAACATCATGATCACCTGATATTTGTGCTTTGTTTGATCTTCCTAAAATAGGATAATATTTACCCTTAGCCTCATCATAAGTGGTTAAGATAAATACATCGCCTGTTTCTTCATCATAATTTCCATTTCTATCATATAAGTTGTCATATTCAAGACCAACAAGTTCTTCAATAGGACGATTTTCCACACCAGCCAAGTGTAAAACAATATCTCTTGTTGCTATGTCTGTTGAAAGTGTTGAATAGATAGGAGCATTTGCTTGTTCACCTAAACTATTTGTGAAGATGTGGTTCATTACACCGCTAACCTTTTTCAAATAGAGTGTGCTAATTGAAGTTCCCGCTTTAACAATATCACTTCCATTATGATAAGTATGATCAAATTGTGAGTTAACCAAATTAAATAATGTGATATATCTATTTTGGTTTTCAAGATCTGATTCTGTTGGGTTCTTTTGATAATCACTAAGTGCTTGCATTAATGTTTGTCTGAATTGCTTAAAGGTAATATTATCAAGATTAACTGCATTTTCAGAAACACTTTCACCTTCTTCTTCAGTAACAATTAAATAAGAAATTGTTTTCTTGAAGATTTTGTGAATTCTGTCAGCACTTAAATCAGTTCCCTCATTATAATAACCATCTGCGTCATAGAATGCATCATCAGCAACTAATTCTAAATATTTCTTAATTGCACCACGCTTGAATGAACTTGTCATTTCATATTCATTACCCTCAACAATAATTACAGGGCAATCTGCAGAACCATTTACAACATTTCCATCATCATCTAATTTATAACTAGTTCCCTCAAGATAATGAGCAAGTGCGTAAACCTCTTTAATTGCACAACCAAGTGCATCAAGTGTTTGAACTGAATCACCAAATGATAATCTTAAAAGCGTGTCAGCCGCTAAATCACTATCAATTAAATATTCAAGAATAATATGCTCTAATGTCTTTAAACCATTGCTTGCACCATATTCTCCATCATTAACGAAATCTGTTAACAAGATTCCATCACCAACATTATTAGATAAGTCATTCATATTGCTTAAATAATAAAGTCTTGATGTGTAACTAGCAAGTTTAGAAGCAAATGATCTAAGTTCTGTCCAAACATTAAGTTTTGTTCTAAGAGATTTGATTTCTGAATCATAAACTCTGTAACTTTCAACAAAACCATTATATTCTGAATTTGTATATGAAGCAGGAACACCATATTTTGCAAGGAATGATCCACCATAAACATATTCAGCAAGTCTTTCAGGTGAAGCAGTTGACTTCATTGTGTAAGACCTGTTTTCAACATTAAATGTATAACCATCAGTAACATAGTTTTTACCAAACTGTGCAAGTGTGAATGTGATACATGTTTTGTTAATAATATCAAGTACTTTTTGACTTGAAATGTAATTTCCAAGAGCGTCGTTAAGATCTAAAAGTTCAGTGTATGCTTTTGAGAATCTGCCATCTTTATAAGCAGGATCTTTATAAGCAACTTTCACACCGTCAACGATGTAATACTCACCTGGATTCAATTTCATTACTTCTTTAAGAGCAGTTGTTAAAACTGAAATATCTTCATAAATTGCGTTTAATCTTTGCCAAGCGTCAACATTTTCATATTTGTTGTAACCAACAAGATTTCTATATTTTGCCGAAGAATTTCCATTAACTGAAGCAGTAATGATATCTTTAATTTCAGTAAGGTCATTTTTAGCAAGCAATGAAGATTTGTTAATGATGTTAAAGTATGCTCTCTTTGCGTCTGTGAATTGACTGCCTGAGAATGCAAACACATCATCCATAACTGTCCAAGATGTGATAAGTGCGTCACTTAACAAATCTGTTAACTTATCCCAAAGTGAACCTTCTTCTTCAAGATCAATTTGGTCTAAATCAGGAATATAAATTCCAAGAGCAGCCTTAACAGTTGCCTTCTTTGCTTTATCTCTTTGCTTTACATAATCATCAAAATCAGGAATATAACCAGAAGCAGCATCTGTGCTAACAGTGTCTGAATATATCCATCTCTTCATGCTTCCTGTAATATACTCATTATATATTTTTATGTATACAGGATCTGCTTTATTTTCTTTTTGAAGTGTTTGCTTAATTGACCAATAAGCATCAAGCATGAAGCAATAATAACCATCTGTGTTAAGATCACTAACTCTTGATTTTTTGCTTAAATAAATATCCTTATATTTTTCATTTAATGCCTTAACAACTTTTTCAAAGTTGCCAGCATCTGCTAAAACTTTTTTAGCACCAGCAGCATTCACTTTGTCTGAAGATGTTAAACTTCCATCAATTGTGTAACCATTTGATGACAAGTTTGCATAAGTGATATTTTCACCGTACAAACCTTTAAGTGTTTTCTCAAAGTTAAATGTGAATGTTGGGTTAGAGTTTCCTGTGAAACTATTTTCATAAATACAAAGTTCATGGAACGAAGAATACTTAAATGCTGTAACTTCGCCACCATTTTCGTTGCTTAAAGTGTTAATGTAATCTAAATAAGCAGCATAGTCACCACTTGCACTAGCAAGTGCGTCTAAAATTGTATACTGTGAATAAACACGAGTAGCAATTTTATAGAAATATTCACCCATGTCAGAGCCTAACAAAAGTGTTGATAAATATGCTTTGTAAATGCTGATATAGAAACTATCAATTTTTCCATCAACAATTTTTTCACCACGCTCTTTTGCAATATCTTCAAGCACAGGCAAGAACATATTGTTGAACATTTCAATATAAACTGAGGCTTGCATTGAAAGGTCATTGTATTCTTCTTCACCAAGCATTGAAAGCATTAAAGATTTAATAACATTTTCATCAAATACAGGTGTATATTCATAATCTCTATCAATTGCAACATCAGTATTTTCTTTTGCAACTGAAACAAAGAATTCTGAAAGAACTAAACCTGCAGCCGTGATATTTGCTGAATTTCCTTCAGAAACAAATTCCCCTGATGTTTGAGCCGAAGTAAATTCGCCAAGCATATCAAGCCAACCATCTGTGGCAATGAGTGTTGCCCAGTTAAGGTCTGGATAGATAACTTGCATATCATTCATAAGTTTTTGTGGCCAGTTAACTTCTCTAACAATGTTAGAAATTGAATAATTATCACCACATTTAAGTTCAGTAAAGTTTATATGATATCTATTAAAAATGTTTGTGTTAACAGTCATAAATGTAACAACATCACTCTTGCTAAACAAAATACTGTCTGGAGTTTTTGAATAGTTCAAAGTGTTACCAGTGTTATTAGTAATCTTAACATAATAGTCTGTTGACTCATAAAGTGTTTTTATATTAAATGATTTGTCAGAACCAACTGTAATTAAATTATTAGGATTTGAAACAGAACCAACAGTCGTTTTTAATGTTTTACTGTTTCTAATGGCTGCAATGTCAGATTCATCAAACTTTGATTCATCTGCATCAGTATAACCAATGTTAAGTAAGTTATAATAGTTTCCATTAATTTCAATAACGGCTTCATTTGGCTCTTCAAAAATTGGAAGATAACTTTCAATTCTTAAATCATTAAATTCAACGCCTTCAAAATAGTTGTGACGAATTGCTGTGTTTGAGAACTCATAAACAATAATAAAGTCAAGCCATGTCCAAGTTGATCTATCATTAATGTTAAATCCACTGCTAAGTGCAATATTAATTGCCTTTGTTGTTGTTGCTGAACCTTTCTTAATTTTTGAAATTGTCACATCTGTAACATTTTGAAGTGAATCAATAACAGAAAATTCATTTAAAGAGAAATAATAATAGTTGTCAAAAATGAAATCATTAGAGTTCATTGCAACATTCTTTGGAAGACTAAGATTATGTAACTCTGCTCTATTTGGATATCCTGCCACGCCAGGAACGATTCCTGTTGGAGTTGATGAAATTGCAAATGTAACAGGTCCAACATCCATTTCAAATGCGTCATCTCTTCCAAGTCCAACAAGAATTCTTGAATAGCAAAGTCTAAATATTGCAGCATCAACAGCAAGAATTGTTTGATTGTTTCTTGGTTTAACACCAATGAAATAAATTTCTTTAAGTTCAGTGTTTCCAAACTCATCTTCATCAAGGAATGTCCAATATTTTCCAGGAATGTAACCTTGATCTGTTAATACGCTGAAGTTTGTTAAAGCGTTATCAGGATCATATCTAAAATATTCTGGGAAGTTATAGAACATATAATAAAGAATATAATCTGAAAGCATCCAAGTGTTATAATCATCAACTTTAAAATCTTCTGAGAAGTTTAATTGAACATCGTTTGTTCCTGCAACAGGTTCATTACCTGGTTCTGGAAGTGCAACAGGTTCATCATCACAAACAACAAGTGCCTTATATCCTTCTGTTGTTGAATCAAAATAAGAACGAATTGTTTGTGTATTATCATTTAATGTTCCACCAACATCTGTTGATAAATTAATTTTGCTATAAATTGCGTCAACTTCTGTGCTTGTGAGCAATCCAAGTTTTGAAAGATTCAAATATCTTCCGTTAACAATAACATAAGCACTGCTTCCATAAATATGAATGTTTGATCTCAAAACATATTGAGCAGAACTGTTTCTTGTTATTGCAAAAATAACATCAAATAATGTCCAATCTGCAACCCCTGCACCGCCTTGGAAATTATATGTGTAATATCCATTTGTCACACCATTTTTAATTGCTGCTGTGCCAATGCCATAAACTGTGTTTGCAATTGTGCCTAAATCATCAACGATGAAATAGAATTTCAAATTTGTTGAAGCATCAACTGTTACATGAGTGATTGTTCCTGTTTCAGATCCAAGAAGTTTATATGCAATGATTCCTATAGGGCTATAGTCATCACCATCTTTTAAACTATATGAAACGCTTGTTGAATCAAAGTCTGTTGTTAAATTTGAATCATAGCCAACACTTGTTCCAATTTTAACATAATAAATTTTAAGCCCATCAGTAACCTTGATATATTTATTTCCAAGAGTATCA
>JAFQBZ010000103.1 GCA_017399515.1 Clostridia bacterium
GATCCCCCCTGATGATGAAGGTGCAGGTGAAAGTTAAAACAGAAACTGCATCAGTGGGCAGTGGATGATGCTTTCATCTTTGCCTGAATCATCATCTTGGAAGGTGGTGATTCAATGGCAAAGAAAAATGCTGAATATTGGAAAAAAAGGTTTGCTGTTCTTGAAACTGCATCCAATTCCTATGGTCAGCAAGCATTCATGCACATTGAACCCGCTTTTGATGTTGCACAAAGACAAATCCAGGCAGCAATTGAAGCATGGTATGGAAGATTTGCAAAAAACAATCAAATTACCATGCAGGAAGCAAAGAAACTTCTGACTGCTGCTGAACTGAAAGAATTCAGATGGGATGTCAAGGAATACATCAAATATGGCAGAGAAAATGACCTGAATCACTTGTGGATGAAGGAACTGGAAAATGCTTCTGCAAAATTCCACATCAGCAGATTGGAAGCCTTGAAGATCAGAACCCAACAGGCAGCAGAAGTTGCTTTTGGAAATGAACTTGATGTGGTTGATGCACTTGCAAGGAAGGTTTTCACAGAAGACTATTATCACAGCATCTTTGAAATTCAAAGGGGTTTCAATGTTGGTTGGGAAATTGGTCAGATTGATGAAAGAAAACTGGAAAAGTTGGTTGCTAAACCTTGGGCAGCAGATGGGAAACACTTTTCACAAAGGATTTGGGATTCAAGGACACAGTTGGTCAGTGAACTTCACAACCAATTGACAAGAACCTGCATCCTTGGAAAACCCCCTGATGATGCAATCAAGGCAATTTCCAAGAAGTTCAACACTTCCAAGAACCAGGCAGGAAGACTTGTGATGACTGAACAGGCATATTTCCATTCAGAAGCACAAAAGGAAGCCTTCAATGACTTGGATGTTGAAGAATTTGAAGTGGTTGCAACATTGGATAAGGACACATCTGAAATCTGTCAGGAAATGGATGGAAAGCACTTCCCCATGAAAGACTATGAAGCAGGTGTGACAGCACCCCCATTTCACCCTTGGTGCAGATCAGTGACAGTTCCCTGGTTTGCTGACAATTACACTGGTGAAAGGGCAGCAAGGGATGCTGATGGTAAAACCTACTATGTACCTGATGACATGAAATATTCAGATTGGAAAAAGAAGTATGTCAAGGATGCAATCAAGGATTCAGACAGAAAACTGTATGAGAAATACAAAGGCATTCTTGGGAATAATGCCCCAAGTCTTGAAAAATTCATAGAAATCAGGTATAATGATTTTAATTGGAATGAATTCAAAGCATACAGTTCTTCAATCAGATCAGGTGAACTTTCTGCTTTTGCTGACTTTGACTTGTATCAAAGCACAAGCAGAGAAATGGATGACAAACTTCTTGGAATTGTGACAAGCAACAACATCACAATCACAGGCAAGTCCAAACATTCCATTGCAAGGGTCATTGGTTCTGTTGAACAAAGAAGAAATGGTGTGCAGGTATCTGACATTTTGGATGCACTGACAAACAGTGAATCTGAAATCCTTCCAGTCAGACAGATGAAAAATGGTAGAAGTCAGAAATTCAGAAACAAAGTTGTTGAAGTTTCAGTCAACCCTGACACTGGAAACATCATTCAGGTGAATCCAGTGCATTCAAGAAGGAAGGTGAAATCATGATTGTCAAAGCTGAACAAATTGAAGTGTTGAAACCATATATTGAAAACATTGAAGACCTGATTGCAGAAGGTGATGTTCAGGCGGTGTTGGATGCAATTGATGATGTCATTGTGGACAACATTCTTGGAAATGATGATGAACCTGATGATGAAGGCATCAAACTTCAAAAAATATATGATGAAATCTTTGATCAGAATTAAGGCATCCTGGAAGGGGTGCTTTTTTCATGCAGAAAGGAAAAGGTCATGAAGTTATTCAAGAAGAAAGTCAAGAAACTGAAACAGGCAGAAATCAATGCAATCAACAACAAACTTGCATATCCTGATGCAATTGTGTTTTGTCCAAGGTGTGCAAAGAAACTTGAATATTTCCCTGTTGGGAATGCAGCAGAAGTGAAATGTCCTTCCAAGAACTGCATCAAGGGAAGTTCAAGGGGAATTTATTTTTGTGAATAAAGGGAAACCTTTTTTCAATAATTTCAAAAATGACTGCTTCAAAGCAATCTGACATGCAAATGTTGGGTTGCTTTTTTGTTGGCATTTTTGGGAATCGTCACTTTGGTATTTCTGACGAAAACTGAAAAGACATAAAGAACTGGACTGAACCAGGACAAAAATGATTATGAAAGGATGGTAAAAACCATGAAAAAGGAAGAATTTGTGAAATTAGGTATCAGTGAAGATCTTGCTGCAAAAGCAGAAGCAGCATCCCAGGAAGAATTGAAGGGTTACATTCCCAAGGCACGATTTGATGAAGTAAACAACGAAAAGAAGAAGTTGGAACTTGATGTTCGTGACAGGGATGGTCAGTTGGAAACCTTGAAGAATTCCACTGGTGATGTTGAAGCAATGAAACAGCAGATTGCAACCTTGCAGGCTGACAACAAGGCAAAAGATGAAGCACATGCTGCTGAAATCAAGCAGTTGAAGATTGATGCTGCTGTTGATGCTGCACTGACTGGTGCAAGAGCAAAGAACACCACTGCTGTCAAGGCACTTTTGAAGGATCTTGACAAGGCTGAAATTGGTGAAGATGGCACAATCAAGGGTCTTGCTGAACAGATTGAAGCATTGCAGAAGTCTGATGAATACCTTTTTGAAGCAAAAGAAACCAAGAAAACCCAGGTGAAGGGTGCAAAACCTGGTGAATCAGGCAATGAAGATGGTGACCATGGTGTGGACACTTCCAAAATGACCTATTCAGAACTTGCTGCTTATATGGCAGAACACCCTGATGCAAAGATTGACTAATGTCAGTCAAAAACTACTATAAAAATTTTTGAAAGGTAAAGGTGACTAAAAATGGCAAAATTTGATTCTAAAAGTTTCAATCCCCAGGCATTTGGTGCTTATGTGAACCGAATTCCTAATGTTGCAAAGAACGAGCTTGCAAAGAGTGGTGCTGTTGGTTCTAATGAACAGGCTCGTGCTGCACTTGGCAATCAGACTGGTTCTTTGTATGCTCGTATTCCGTACTTTGGAAGAATTGATGGTTCTACCAGTCAGAACAATGATGGTGCAACTGACATTGCTTCCACTAACACCACTACTTATGAACAGGGATTCATTGTGGCAAGCAGAATGGATTCTTGGACTGAAAGAAGTTTCAGCAAGAACATCACAGCAGGTGTGGACTTCATGGACAATGTTGCTGCACAGATTGCTGACTACAAGTTTGATGTTCGTCAGGCAATGCTGCTTGCAATCCTTGAAGGTGTGTATGGCATGAGTGTTGAAGGTGACACTGTTGCTGCTACTGCTGCAAAGGAATTCATTGAAAAGCATACTTTTGACATCAGCGGTGAAGCAGATGATGCTGCAATGGTTGGTTCTACTACTCTGAACAAGGCTATTCAGAAGGCTTGTGGTGACAACAAGAACATCTTCAAACTTGTCATCATGCACAGTGAAGTTGCAACGAACCTTGAAAACATCAAACTGTTGAAGTACATGACACAGACTGATGCTGATGGTATCGAAAGAGAACTTGCACTTGCAACTTGGAATGGCAGAACTGTCCTGATTGATGACAACATGCCTGTTGATAGTGGCAAGTACACCACTTATGTTCTTGGTCAGGGTGCAATCATCCTTGATGACATTGGTGATGCTGTTCCTTATGAAATGAGCAGAGATCCCAAGACCAATGGTGGTCAGGACACCCTTTATGTTCGTGATCGTTACATTTGCGGTGTTGATGGCATTTCCTTTGAAAAGCCTGCAACCATCACTGCTTCTGCTTCCAATGAAGACCTTGCAAATGGTGCAAACTGGACAATCATCAATGATGGCACAAAGGCAATTCCGCACAAGGCAATTGCTATTGCAAAGATCGTTTCCAAGGGTTAATTGAAAGGGGTGATATTGCATGGATGAAATGATGAAGAAAGTCCTTGCAAACATCCTGACTGTCATGACAAAAACCAGTCTTTCAGAATCGTTTTATGAAGCGGTTCTGAAAAGACTGGTTTCCTTTGGGTACACCTTGAAGGAAGATGACAGTTGGTTGATTTGTTTTGCAATGCAGAAGGTGGAAAACCACATCAAGAATTCTTGCAATACCACTGATGTTCCTGATGGACTTTTCAATGTAGCAGTTGACATGGTTTGTGGTGAATTTCTTTTCACCAAGAAGCAGACTGGACAGTTGGAAATTGCTGATTTGGACTTTGATGGTGCTTTCACAAGCATCAAGGAAGGTGACACACAGGTGAACTTTGGTGGATCTTCTGATGAAGAAAAGTTTGATCAGATGGTCAACTACCTGTTGCACCATGGGGAAGGTGATTTTGTATGTTATCGAAAAATAAGATGGTAAAAGCAAGAAAAGCAATTGAATCTTTATATGATGGCAAATGCACAATCACTGAACACCAAAAAGTTCAGAAAGAAAACAAGTCCACTGGTTTTCAGGATGTTATTGTTCAGGAAGAAATTCCTTGCAGACTGTCCTTCAAGACAGTGAACAATGCAAACCAAACTGAAACTGCTGCTTCCATTGTTCAAATCACAAAGGTGTTCCTTGCACCTGAAATTCAGGTCAAGCCTGGTTCAAAACTGACAATCACACAGAATGGTGTGACTACTGACTACAAGTCCAGTGGTGAACCTGCTTTTTATAGCA
>JAFQBZ010000009.1 GCA_017399515.1 Clostridia bacterium
CGTAATCCCATGTGTTTGCTAAGCCATCATAAATATCTGAACCAGGGTAAACAATACCTGTTTGTTTGCAGTGTCTTACAAGTTTGTCCATTGTTAAATTTTTCATAATATTATTCTCCTTGAGTGTGATATTTTTTGTTTATTGCCAAAACAAAAGAAAAGGCCTAATCTTACTCGCTAGCGATAGCAAAAAGAATAAATGTTAGTTTATTCAATTTGCTAAGGGGCGAGAGATTAGACCCGTGGTTCCACCCTTATTAGTATTTGTTTTATGGTTCAAATACTCACTTTTTTAACGGAATTGCTCCAAAGTGCCTTCGACTTGCGTTTGCTGTTCTTATTCCACCATCAAGAACTCTCTTATAGCAACCTTCAAGTTTACTATTCTTCTTCACTGCAATTTATGGTTGTATTATACACATTTGAGTTTGGTTTGTCAACAATATTATGAATTTAATCAAGTTCGTCTGTGGTTTGCTTATTTTGTTCTAAAAAATCAATATTTAAAGCACTTGAGAGCATTCTTGCCATATCTTCAGGTGATTCAACAGCGTCTTGTTTAAGCCACATAAAAAGAACTGATGTTATTGCTGAGAAATAGAGAAGTGGTATATATTTTGAAGTTTTATTGAAATAGTCAATATTATGTGCGTTTTCACTGAGTTCTTGAACCACAATTTCTTTAAGTGTTTTTTCAATTTGTGAGTTTTGCAATGATATTATCGCTGCTTTATATTTTTTTGCTGCTTGAAAAAATTCTTGAATGATTGTGAATTTGTTTATAACTTTTAAATTTTTAAAAGTAGATTCAATTCCACACATAATTTGTTTAATACCTTTAAAAGCAAGGTCTTCTTTAGATTCAAAGTTGCGGTAAAATGACATTCTTGAAACGCCAGCCTTTGTGCAGATTTCGCAAACGGAAATAGAATCATAATGTTTTTTTTCTAAAAGTTGCAAAAATGCAGTGTATATATATTTTTGTGTTAAGTTTTCTTTTTCGTTCATAATTTTCACTCCTTAAATTATTGCTGATTATGTTATATCATAATTTTAAATTCTTTGTAAAGTATGAAAATATAATACTTTGCAATATGTTACAATGATGTGATTTTTTTGACATTGTCACATTAACTGTAACATTAATTATTGAAGTTTTACATTCATATTAGCATTTTTATTTGCTTGTCAATGAATGATTATTTTGTATATAATTCTTTTAAGGAGAATGTTTTATGTTAGTTTTAGAAGTTGGTTTATTTCTTGATAAACCACTCTCATTTTATCAAGAAGTTTTAAAAAGAGCGGGAGCAGTTAATGAGTTTAATTGCAAGACACATGACCTATATTGGTCAAACAAAACACAAGAAGAGTTTGAACAAATGACAGAAAACCAAATCAAAAAGTCTTGTGTTAGATTTAGAATGTGTGTTGGTTTTGGCGGTGAAAAGTTAGAGAAGAAACAACCAATAAAAACAGGTAAGTTTGACAATTATCAAATTTTTGATAAAAATAAAGATGATAGGTTCAGTGAGAAAATTAGTAAAATTAAAAAGTATAATAAAAACTTTGAAAATAATGGTTGGAAACTTGTTTTTGACACAACTAAAAATGATTATCAATATAGCATTGGTGATATGAAAAGCAGAATTCAACTTCAAGAAATTGAAGGTGTTGGTTTGCTTTTATATTATGATAATCCTGATTATTATTATTTAGATGAAGATGAACAGAGATTGTCGTTAATTAAAGAACTCAACACATATGGTTTTGATTTTGATGAAAGTGTTTTGGGTGTTGATAAACTCAAGACTTTTGTTCATAAAAAACTTATGTTTAGCAAAAATCAAAATGGATAATTGATTAATAATAATTAAATGTTTTGAAAATCTTGTATCTTTAGGGTATAATTAACTTGTATGAGTATAAACGAAAGAAAATTTGAACTTGTGTCAAAGTATAAGCCAACAGGTGACCAGCCACAAGCAATAGATAGTCTTGTGCAGGGGCTTAATGATGGGCTTAGAACACAAGTGCTTTTAGGCGTTACCGGAAGCGGTAAAACTTTTACTATGGCTAATATTATTGAAAAAGTTCAAAGACCAACTCTTGTTATTGCGCATAACAAAACACTTGCAGCGCAACTTTGCAATGAGTTTAGAGAATTCTTTCCAAATAATTCAGTTAATTACTTTGTTTCGTATTATGATTATTATCAGCCTGAAGCCTATATTGCAAGTTCGGATACCTATATTGAAAAAGAACTTTCAATAAACGATGAAATTGATAAACTTCGCCACTCGGCAACTTGTTCGCTTTTTGAAAGGAAAGATGTTATTATTGTTGCTTCTGTTTCATGTATTTATGGTCTTGGTGAGCCAAGTGAATATCATAAAATGGCAATATCGCTTAGACCTGGTATGCAGATTTCTCGTGACGCTGTTGTGATGAAACTTGTTGATAACCAATATAAGCGAAACGATATTGATTTTTCTCGTGGTTCATTCAGGGTTAATGGTGACACTCTTGATATATTTCCAGCAAACTCAAGTGAAACATCTGTTAGAATCGAGTTTTTTGGTGACGAAATTGATAGAATTTGCGAGATTGAAGCAGTGACAGGCAGAGTGACTGCAACCCTTGAACATATAGCAATTTATCCCGCATCGCACTATGTTGTTGGTAGTGAAAAATTAGAGAACTGCTTGGCTAATATTGAAAGAGATATGATTGAAGAAGTTGAAGCACTTCAAGCACAAGGCAAAATTTTAGAGGCTGAAAGACTTAAGCAAAGAACAAGTTATGACATTGAAATGATGAGAGAAATAGGCTATTGCAGTGGAATTGAAAACTATTCAAGGTATTTTGATGGAAGACAGCCGGGTGAAACCCCATACACACTTATGGACTATTTCCCAGACGATTTCTTGCTTTTAATTGATGAGAGTCATATGACTATTCCGCAAGTAAGAGCAATGTATAATGGAGATAG
>JAFQBZ010000010.1 GCA_017399515.1 Clostridia bacterium
AGAAATTGGAATAAAAGTTCCACCTCCACCAAATTTTGCAATTCTATCAAACACACCAAATGCTGTAAGCAAAATCGTTATAGTGATTATGATTATATTCACCCAAGAACCTACTCTTAAAATATCCATATTAGGATAAAAAGATTTTATTATATCACCAAACATTTGACCAAAACAGCAAATTACTCCACCAACAATAAACGCATGAAAAATTGAATTAAACCAACCTGTTTTTGGTGTTTCATTTTCAACATACTTTAAATATTCCTCATTTCTTTTTTGATTATCTTGCATAAACATCTCCAAATAATTTTCTAATTAAATTTATTATCAAAACATTAAATTTTTATTCAATTTATAAATAATTTTAAATTTTGGAAAAATACTAATATTAGAAAATGGAGGTATAAATGAAAAACAAAATCAAAAAAATTATGACAGCAACTGTCATTTCAGCAATGTCACTTGTTGCAGTTGGAACCGCAGCAAATTCGCAAAATAACGATAAAAATAATGAAAAATCAGTTCAAAATTACTTAATTTCACAAAATATTGAAAAAACATCAGCGCTTGTGCCAAATAAAAATATTGGGAAAATTGTCGAAACTTCTAGTAATCAAATTAGATATGAAACCAGTGATAAACAAATTCAATTTTTAAATAATAATATTGGCGAAGCAGAAATCGAAAGTAATATAACATTGCCACAAAAAATTAGTGGATTAAATTTATTTGTATTATCAACCACCCCATATGTTAGTTTCACTAATGATAATAATGAATTAAAAATTAATGTTAATTTTCTTGAAAATAAAATAACTGAAACTCAATCATCTTCTTTAAATTTAGAAGACAAAGAAAAATTGAACACCTATAATTTAAAGCGTTCAATTCTATTAATTTATGCTAATGAAATTTATAACAACAATATCACCCTTTCAAATGAAAACAAAAATGAAATTAGCACACATATTGAAACTATTTCAAGCACAAATGAAACTGAATCAAATTCAAATATTGATAATAAAATTTCTGCAATTGATTCAATTATTAACATTATCGAATCAAATTTAACACCAAGTTCTGCATATTATCAAAGAAACATAAGTTCAAATATAAATAATCTTTTAAATAATAATCAAACAACCATTGATAAAATTAATGAAACTTCATCAAATCAAGATATCGCAAACAAAATTGCTTGTGCTTTAAATGGAAAATGTTCGTCTTCTCAAAGCAACAGCATTGAATCAAATCAATTAAAACAAAGAAATCTTTTAAATAACACAAACAATTTAACAAACCAAACAACAAATACAACCGAATATCAAAACAATATGCAAAACAATAATTTAAATAATCAAAATGCATACAGAAGAAACAACTTAAGAAATAGAAACAGAAGAAGAAATAATAGAATTATTCATAATGAAAATATTAACTCAAATGCAAATGAAATTATGGAAAATCGAATTAATAATCAAAATAATATGACAAATAGTTTGAGGGATAATTCAATTATGCAAGAATCAAAAACAATGAGAGCAGATAGAACAAATGAGAGTATTTCACAAGAAAAATATACAAATACAAACACTCAAAATGAAACAAACAGAGCATCAAGAATGCCTTATGAAACAACTAACAATTTTCCAAGATAATAAAAAAACAGAGATTAATTCTCTGTTTTTTTATTCTGAAACAGCAGTTTCAACAAATGACTGACCAGCAACATCAGTTATTTGAAGTTCAAAACCACCATAAACAATTCTAATAACGGCTGAAGACAACTCACCAGCAACATCAGGTTTTGTTGATTCAGAAGCAATAAATGCACCACTTGCAGAATCATAAGAACATCTATTTCCCATAATTTCAATAACAGTGTTATCACCATTATAGTCATAGAATGTAGGATTAAAGTTTGCATATTTAATAAGAAGTTTTAAATTATCTTTACTAATCTTATCACCTGCATTCAAATTAAACAAACCACTTGAATAAACCGCTGCAAGTCCCGAAGGTTCTTTTGTTGTAACAACAACAGAATAATCAACAGATTGACCACCATAAGTAAAGGTTAATGATGCAGGTTGTGTTCCTGTAAACTTCAAATCATCACCATCTTGAGAAATATTACCAACCTTATCTTTTAAATGAGATGAATCAAGTTTAATTCTTTCAATTCGACCATCTGAATATTCAGCCAAAATATAAAGACCAGCATAATCAAAATAATCATTAATGAAATATTTACCAGACTCTTGATTAAGTGATATTGATTTCAAATAAACCGGTTTTTCACGAGTTAAGAGGAATGCTGCAACAGCACCACCAATAACAACTAAACAAATTGAAGCAATAAGTGCAATCTTTTTAATCTTCTTAGCATATTTATTTTGCAAACGAATTCTCTTGATTTTTAAGTGAGAAACATCGAATTCATCAAGATATTGTCCGGTATAAGTATAATCGTAATCATCAATTGTTAAAGTGAGTTCTTTCTTTTTATTTGCATCGCCTGTGCCATACAAATCTTTAAGAGAATCATAATCTTGTTGTTGCTTTCCTTCTCCACCAGAAGATGTGCCAGCCTCATATTCATCACCAAAGTTTTCATCAACAATTTCAATGTTAGATGATTTTAAAAGTCTTGAAAGTTTGTCTTTAACATTAGACAAGTCTTCCAATTTTTCTTTCTGTGCTTCAGTTAACTCATTTTCATCTTGAGTATCAACGCCCAAAATAAGTTTTTCTTCATCAGACATGTTTTTAACATCTTCACTGCTTTGCACTTCATTGTTTTCAGCATTTTCTGCTTCAGAAGAACTATCAAATACTTTTTCAATTTTTGTATCTTTCTTATTCTTCTTACCAAACATATTTGACATTCCTCCTTTTAAACAATTTTATACATTATCATTATAACAAAGTAAAATTTTTTGGTCAAATAATATTAACGCTTAAATAAAAAACCTAGTTTAAAAACTAGGTTTTATTTTTTAATTATTATGTCTTATTAAAGCGTATTTAATTTGTTTATTTTCAACTGAAAGTGACTTTCCTCTGCCAGATCTAGTATCTTCTTGAATTGAAGAAACTGAAATTGCAGAATATTCATCTTCGTCAGTTTGAATAACAACATCATCATCTTCACCAAACACACCAGAACCAATGATTGAAGTTCCGCTTGTTGCATTGCCCTTAAGGTCAAACACTTTAACGCCTTTTCTATATCTAGCAAGAATATCAATTTCTGACACATTAACTTTTTTAGCATAAGCAGTGTTAGAAACCAAAATAACGCTTTGACCAGTAACAACCTGTGCAACTGAAGAAATTTCATCACCATCAGC
>JAFQBZ010000104.1 GCA_017399515.1 Clostridia bacterium
ACTGGGATAATATTCGTTATCCTCAAAACTATCAAAAGAACCAATCTAATACATCTGGTTATCAATCAGATTCATTCATCGGTAATGATACTTATGAACAAGATTGGTCTACAAATAGTGAATTTGTGTTTAGATATAGGGCAAACATTTATCTATATGCTGTTTATCAAGTAAATGAGTATACAGTAACATATTATGTACCAAAATCTAACGCTGTAGGAATGGCTAATACTAGAGCAAATTATGAAGAAGTTAAATATTTGGCTAGTTCATTTAATACTATTAGATTTAATAATACCTATAAAACACTTTCAACATCTCTTCAAGGTTACACATTCCTTGGTTGGTACATTTCTGTTGGTTCTCAAGCAACTGCAACAACATTATCATCTGTGACTAAGACATATTATGATAAGTATCAAGTTAACACAACCGTTAATAATGATACGATTAAATCAGATAGCAATACAGATGATGCTGAATACGAACAAAATTGGACTGCTTATGGTGGTTATATTTGGGATGCTACTGGTGCAGTCGCAGCAAATAGAGAACTTGGTGGATATGTTAATGAATTAAATTATGAAAGATCATTCCATTTCAGATATACAGATAACATTTATGCATATGCAGTGTTTGCTGTAAATGAAAATAATGTTAGCAAGTATAATGTTACATATTATGTTCCAAAGAATAACAATATTGGAAGCGTTAACACAATTTCTAATTATGTGACACTTTCACTTGGAACTGAGTTTACTAAAGTTGACTTTAACGCTCAATATAAAGTAAGTTCAACTGCTCTTACAGGTTACACCTTTATGGGATGGCTTATTTCAAGCACAGCACTTACTGGTTCTGTTGATGGTGTTGTTAGTGAATATTTAACACAAAGACAACTTGGTTATACTCAAGATGTAACAGTTACATCTGACTCAAATTTTGGAGCAAATTATTTACAAAATTGGGGAAGAAACACAACAACTAAATCTTCTTCGTGGAAGAGTCCTGATGGAAGTTACACAATGGCTTCTAAATATGAGGAAACATTCTATTGGAGATATACATCAGATATTTATGCTTATGCTTACTTCACTGTAAATGAAAATGATGTAAGTGAATATAATATCAGTTATTATGTTCCTAAAGATAACTTAGTAGGAAGCATTAATGATATTAGCAAATATATAACTGATGCTTACAAATCACAAACAATTAAGTTTAATGAAACATTTAAGCCATATGAAGTTACAATGGAAGGTTATACTTTCCTTGGTTGGAGAATTTCTTACACAAAACTTACAAGTGGCAGTGTTGGTTCAGTGACTGTTCAAACATTAAGTCACTTGCAAAACACATATAATGTTTCTGGTTCAGGAAACCTTACACTCACAACTGACATTTATGAACAAAATTGGTCAGTTGCTTCTGGAACTCAAAATACACAATCATTCACTTGGAGATATTTACGCAAAAATTCTTCAGGGGCAGACATTTATGCGTATGCTGTTTATCAAGTAAATGAAAGTTATGAACCAAATTATACAATTGAGTATTATGTTCCAAAGAACAACCAAGTAGGTTCTGCAAATAATATTGCTCAATATGTTACAAGTAAATATCATTCAGTTGATAAAAACTTTAATGAAAATATTACAACTGAAGTGGTTTCACTTACAGGTTACACATTTAAAGGTTGGATGGTTTCAACCACAAAACTTTCAAGTGGTGCAGTTACAGGCGTTACAAAAACATATCTTAGTCAATATCAAACAAATGCTAAGAATGAAGTGACATCTGTGGTTAGTGATTCAACAATTGGAAATGCCAATTATGAACAAAACTGGGCTTCAGGCAACACATTTATATTTAGATATACTCAAGATATTTATGTTTATGCTTATTATGAAGCAAACAACTTCACAATTAAATATTATGTTCCATCAGACAATGCTGTTGGAAAGGTTAATAAAGTTGCACAATATGTTGAGGTAACAGGTCTTGCTTCTTCATATAACTCAATCAATTTTAATGATAACTATCAAGTATTATCTACAGTTCTTGAAGGTTATACATTCCTCGGTTGGTATGTTTCTGAATCGCAACTTGCTTCAAATGTTACACTTGCTGGTGTGACAAGACCATATTATGTTACTAAATATCAAACAAACACAACAAAAGGTAACGATGTTACTGGTCTTAATGACTCAACAATAGGTAGTGCTGCTTATCAACAAAATTGGACACATAATTATGCGTATACAGCGGCTTCACCTGATGGATACACTAAAGTTCGTGATTATGAAAGAGAATTCTATTTCAGACATTTATCTGGAATTGATGTAACTACTTTATATGTTTATGCTTTATTTAATGTGAATGAAAACAACTACACAGTTGTTGAAGACACAACAAATAAAATTAATAAGCCAGAATCTGAAACTGATAGTGACGATAAATATTCAATTAAATATTACATTCCAAATGACAACCATGTTGGAACAGCAAATGATATTTCAAAATATCAAGAACTTTCACTTGGTGATTCATTTGAACTTGTTAACTTTAACCAAACTTATAAGACACACACAACTGCTCTTATTGGTTACACATTCCAAGGTTGGTATCTTTCATATAGTAAACTTACCTCTGGAACTGTTGGTCCAGTTACAAAAGAATATTTATCACAATATCAAGTTGGCTATCAAAAGAATGTTTCTCTTAAAAATGACTCACTTGTTGGACCTGCAACTTATGAACAAAATTGGGTGACTGATAAAGCATTTACTTGGACAGACCCAGAAGGTTATATACAATCTAGAACTTATGAAAGAGAATTTATTTGGAGATATACAAGAGATGTATATGCTTACGCAGTATTCACAGTTAATGAAAATGATACTGAAAATTACCGTGTTGCATATTATGTTCCAAAGAACAACCAAGTAGGTTCAGTTAACAATGTTGCTCAGTACACAAGTGAATATTACACAACAACAGTTAACTTTAACGATACATTCACAGTTATTAACCACTCAATTATTGGTTACACATTTAAAGGTTGGTTCTTATCTTATGATAAGTTAACAACTCAAACAATTGCTAGAATTACTCAAGAGCAATTGTATCATGACCAATATGGTTGCACACTTAAAGCAGATAAGACAATCACTCTTTTACAAGATGATGCTGCTTACTTGCAAAACTATGCTGAAAATGGTGAATTTGTATGGAGATATACAAATAAGAATCCTAGTGAATCTTATGATATTTATTTATATGCATATTACACAACAGATGCATTTAACATTAAATATTACACTCCAGACAACAACCTTGTTGGCACAGTGAATGATGTTTCTAAGTATCATTTCGAAACAGAAAAAGATTTACTTTTCAATGATACATTCTATTCATTCACAACTGCCATGGCAGGTTATACATTTGAAGGTTGGTATGTCACAACAGAAGCACTTTCAAGTCAAATTCTTACAATTCCAACTCAACCTCTTTTCACATTTAATTATCAAATGAACTCAACAAGAGGAAATGATATATTAAATGCTTCTGAAGCGAATATTCCTGATTTAAAATATAAACAAAATTGGTTAGAAGATGCTGCTTATCAATTTGTTGAAAAGAATGGAACAACTGATGTGTTTAATTACAAACAAGTTCGCAATTATGAAAGAACATTTGTTTGGAGATATACAACAGACTTGTATGCTTACGCTGTTTACACAGTTAATGAAAATAATAGAGTAAGAGAGAACTATAAGATTTCTTACTTTGTTCCACAAAACAACCTTGTTGGTTATGCTAATGATTTAAGCAAATATACAACTGAAGCAACTGCAGGAAATGTAAGTTACATTAACTTTAATGAATAATTTACAACAAAAACAGTTAATCTTGTTGGTTACATCTTTAGAGGTTGGTATATTTCTTATGTTCCACTTTCAAGCGGAATTTTAGGTGAAACTTTGATTGGTGAACATTCAACATTCCCAGGTGTTAGCGTTCATTATAAGAGCAACTATCAAGTAGATTGTAATTTAACAAGCAATATGGTTGATAAGTTAAATGACTCTGGCAATGGTGTAAATTACTTACAACATTGGGGTGAAGATAACACTGATGTGTCTTGGACAAAACAATCATTCACTTGGAGATATAACAGAGATATTTATGCTTATGCTTATTATGAAAAGGCAGAAGGCAGTGGTGTTTATGATATTTACTATTATGTTCCAACAGACAACACTATTGGATGTGCTAATAATATTGACAGATATACAATAGATGCTGACACCGATTATTGCTATTATACTGAAAAAGTATACTATAACGAAGATTATAAACCACTTGTAATTCAACTTCCTGGTTATACATTTAAAGGTTGGTTTATTAAGCCTCTTGATAAAATTACAACAGGTTATGTTCCTGGTGTTACATCAAGTTTTGTTCAAGATGGTTATCAAGAAAATGAAGGTGATGGAAGTTTTGAACTTGAAGATGATACAACATATTTACAAGATTGGAGAGCAGACAAAGTATTCAAGTTTAAATATTATACAAATGTTTACGCTTATGCATACTTCGAGGTTGATACATATACAGTTAATTATTATGTTCCTCAAGACAACACTGTTGGAAAGGCTAATAATACTGCTAAGTATCAAAAGGTAAATGGAATTGATGAATCATTCACAACCATTAACTTTAATGAAAGTTATAAAACACTCAATGGTGTTTTAGATGGTTATACATTCCTTGGTTGG
>JAFQBZ010000105.1 GCA_017399515.1 Clostridia bacterium
TATAAATTTTATATATAGTTATTATAATCTATGCAAACTATATTTTTATTATCAAAATTAAATTTTTGCTTTTCACATTAAATCCGTTTTTTTGTACATTTGATATAATATAATGAATTTAAGAGGAGGCGAGTTATGAATTTAAAAGTTCTATTTAAAACATTAGAAGGTTTAGGGTTGGAAAAAGATGACATTATTGGAAATATGTTGTTTTTAAAAGACGATACAACAGATGAGCAGGCAGAAATCTTAATAAAAAAGTTATATGAATATATCACATTAAAAAAAGAGTTAAATGAAACTATTGACAGTTCAAAAATTTCTTCTTATATAGAGAAATTAAAGGTGGATATGGGATTGTGCAGATATCAATATCTTCCATTTAATATGTTTGTTAGATTTATTGGTGAAACAAACTCAGATTTAAAAAGTGGTGAGATATATCAAGTTGCAGTAGTGTATTGTAATGATGAAGATTTGATTGAAGAAGCGTCTTATTTGGTTAATGTTACAGAAAATGAGCAAAAAGAATTTGATGTGAGTTTGTTTGAAAAGTTGCAACCATCAAAAGTTATATTTAAAGGAATATCTGGAGATAACATTCTTCATACCGGAGATTTAGAAATAGGAAAGGTTTATGATGTTGCAAAATTAGTGGGTAATAAAATTGTTTTTACAAATGGAAAATCTTGTTGGGATTATGAAGTGCATATATTGGAATTTACTAAACAAAGTACAGAAAATGAAGATAAATCAAATGTTGATGTAAAAAAAGAATATACAATTGAAGAACTTATTGGAGAAGTAAAAAATGTCGATAATTATTTTAAAGAAGCAGTAAGATATAGTATTGAGTATGGTGGAGTTTCTCAATCATTATTGCAAAGAAAGTTTGCAATGGGTTATTCAAGGGCTGCTAGAATTATAGACAGAATGGAAAAATTTGAATTTATTAAAGGGTTTAATAATCAAAAAATGCGTGAAGTTATTATAACACCAGAATTATTTGAAAAAGTTTTTGGTGAAAAATTTGAAACAAAAAAAGATTAGTTTTCTTGTTTAAATTTAGATGATTTTTTGGCGTGGGTTTGCTATAATTTTTTGTAAGGAGAAAACTATGAAATTTATTAGTTGGAATACAAACGGAATAAGAGCCTGCAAAGAAAAGGGTTTTGATGCATTTTTTGATGCTGAAAATGCTGATTTTTTCTGCGTTCAAGAAACAAAAATGCAAGAAGGTCAGGCAGATTTAGAAAAGAAAGGCTATCACTTGTTTATGAGCAGTGCAGAAAGAAAGGGGTATAGTGGAACTTTAATCTATGCAAAAGAAGAACCAATTTTAGCAACCTATGGCATTAACGGAAAATATAATGATGAGGGCAGAGTTATCACCCTTGAATATAAAGATTTTTATTTGGTTAACGCTTATGTTCCAAACTCTGGTGAAGGGTTAAAACGACTTGATTATCGTTTGCAGTTTGAAAAAGATATGAGAAAATATTTAATTTCACTTTCTAAAAACAAAGCAGTGGTTTACACAGGTGACTTAAATGTTGCACATAATGAAATTGATATCAAAAATGCAAAATCAAATGAAAAGAATGCTGGTTTCACCAAAGAAGAAAGAGAAAAAATGACAGAACTTTTAGGTGCTGGCTTTATTGATACTTTTAGATATTTATATCCAAACAAAGTTGAATATTCTTGGTGGAGTTATAGATTCAATGCAAGAGCAAACAATGCTGGTTGGCGACTTGATTATTTCTTAATTTCTGAAAACGCTAAAAGCAAACTTCGTGACTCAAGAATATTAACAACAGTTGAGGGAAGCGATCACGCTCCGGTTTGCCTTGAAATTGATTTATAATTAAAAGATTATAAAAAAAGAATTGATAAAAACAAAATAGTATGATATAATTCAGTTATTCCATAAAGAGTGTGCGAGGGACAGCCCCGTTGACCACACAGCAACCTAGCAAATGCCAAGGTGCTAAAGGCTGACCGATGGTTCGTTTAAAATTGCACCCGTCGGTAACGACGGGTTTTTTAATGCCTTAATATATGGAAAATTAATACTTTAGGAGAATTTTATGAGAAAAATTATTACAAGTGAATCAGTGAATATTGGTCACCCAGACAAAACTTGTGACACTATTGCAGACGCAATTTTAGATGCTGCACTTGCTGGTGACAAAGATTCACAAATGGCAGTTGAATGTGCTATTAAAAACAACAAAGTCTTCATTTATGGTGAAGCAACAACAAAAACTGAAATTGATTATGAAAATATTGCAAAAACAGTTTTAAAAGAAATTGGTTATGAGAATGAATTTGAAGTGATTAAAGAGATTTCAATTCAAAGCCCAGACATTGCGCAAGCAGTTATTGGCGAAACAGAACTTAAAGCAAATGACCAAGGTATGGTTTATGGTTATGCAACCAATGAAACCGCTGAATTTATGCCACTTCCAATCATCATTGCTCACAAACTTATGAAGAAATATGATGAGTATAGAAGAACAACATCTTGCTATTTTGCTGATGCAAAAAGCCAAGTTTCAATTGAATATGATGAAGAAACACCGGTTGCAATCAACACAGTTTTAGTCAGTGTTTCGCATAGTGAAGAACTTGAAGCAGAACAAATTTATAAAGACATCAAAGAAAATGTTGTTGATGAAGTTTTGAAAGAGTATGCTGATTTTGACCAATCACAAACAAAATTCCTCATCAACACAAGTGGAAAGTTTACAATTTGGGGCAGTTTTGGTGACAGTGGTTGCGTTGGAAGAAAAATCATTGTTGATACTTATGGCGGTGTTGGCAGAGTTGGTGGCGGTTGCTTCAGTTCAAAAAATGCAACCAAAGTTGACAGAAGTGCTTGTTATTATGCAAGATATGTTGCAAAGAATATTGTTGCACATGGTCTTGCTGATAAGTGTGAAATTCAAGCAGGGTATGCCATTGGAATTGCTGAACCTGTAAGTTTATATGTTGATGCGTTTGGAACAAATAAAGTTCCAATGGAAGAAATTTTAGATTATGTTAACAAAAACTTCAGTTTTAGGCTTTCAAACATCATTAAAGAACTTGATTTGCTTCGCCCAATTTATAAGCAAACTGCTTGTTTTGGTCACTTTGGAAGAAGTGAATTTCCATGGGAAAAAATCAAAGATTAAGAATATTTTAAGGCACTTTCTAGGCGTTTAGAGAGTGTCTTTTTGTTTGACAAAATATGCAATTTGTTTAAAATTTTGATTAGGAGATTATTATGATAGATTTGCATATGCACACAACTTATTCAGATGGAACAGACACTCTTGAAAAGTTGATTGATAATGTTATTGATGCAGGCATTAATTTTTTTGCAATAACTGACCACGACACTGCAAAAGCGTGCCGAAAAGTGCTTCGAACTGAAGAATTAAAGCAAAAAATTATAAACGCAGGCATCAAGTTTGTTTGTGGAATTGAATATAGTTGCATTTATAAAGGCAGAAAAGTTCATATTTTGGCTTATGATATAGACCCAAATCACGAATCAGTGAAAAGATTAGAGCAAAAACTTAAAGATTTGTTTAAAGAAAAAGATTATCACAGGTCACTTGCTATCGAAAAAGATGGCTATAAATTTTCAGAAGAATCAAAAGAGTTTTTAAAATCAAGGGTAAACATTAGAACTCCTGATGTTGCAAGATGTTTGTTTAATGATGGTTATTTTGATGATTTTGAAGATGCGTGCCAATATGTTAAGAAAATTAAATATCCTAAAGAATATTTATTTGACGCTGTGGAAGTTATTGAAGAAATGACAAAAATTGGTGCAAAAGTTGTTTGGGCACACGCATTTTATGGCTTGAATCAAAGCCATATCACGCCAGAAAAGGTTGATGAATTTATAACAGAGTTAAAACCATATGGTTTGTGTGGGCTTGAATGTTATTATTCACTTTATAACAAAGAAGAAATTGGTGAACTTTTAAAACTTGCAAAAAAGCACAATTTATATATCACTTGTGGTTCAGATTATCACGGAAAGAATAAAAAAATTCAGTTGCTTGAGAGAAGTGTTGATGGAACTGAAACAAATGAGGAAGATATTGACATAATAAACATATTTAATAATGTCATTGGTTAAAATTCAAGCATAATATATGTAATAAGGATATGGTATAATATCCTTATTTTTTATTTATTTAAAAATTTTAAAAAATAGGGTATTGACAAATGCAATAGATTATGTTAAAATAACTTTAGTAAAAAAATTTCAGGTCAAAAATGTAAAAAATTGAATACAAATGTTTGAAAATTTACATTTAGGAATTGAAATTTTAAAAGGGGGAAAATAAAAATGACAATCTTACAAATTGTATTGTTATCAATCGCAGGGGCATGTGCACTTGCATCACTTGTGTTCAATGTAATGTTTATTATTGAAATCACAGCAAAACCAAAAGAAGAAAATGAAGAAGAACTTGAAAGTGTATTCACTGTCAATGTTATCAATCAAACAGTTGAAAACGATGATGATGTTGACGCAATGCTTGCACAATTAGATGAAGAAACAGCAGGCGAAGAAATTCAAGAAGAAGTTGTTGAAGAAGCAGTTGAAGAAACTCAAGAAGATGATTTATTAGCAGCATTCATTGAAAATGAAGAAGTTGCTGAAACTGAAGAAGTTGAAGAAACTGTTGCTGAAGAAACTGTTGAAGAATCTGCAGAAGAAGTTGAAGAAGAAATTCAAGAAGAAATTGTTGAAGAAGTTGTTGAAGAAGTTAAAGAAACAGAAGCAGTTGAAGAAGAAAAAGAAGAATCAACTGATGACGAAGAAGATGATGAAGACGCTGACGCAACAGAAGATGCTGAAATTTTAGAGTATACAGGTTTAAAAGAAGAACCTGTTGAATATGCAGCAAATGGTTCAATCGATTATTCAGCAAGATTAGAAAAAATCATCACAACAAGAGATAAAATTGAAAGAGATCTTGCAAAAGTTCAAAAAGCAATCTTAAAATATGAAAGAACAAAGAGAAGAAAGAACAGAAACCAAAAGATGCTTGACAGAAGAGCAGGTGAACTTACAAACCTTAACCTTGTTATGTATAGCGTAACAGATATCAAAAATGTTGATGAAGATAAGAAGATTAAGCAAGAAGAACTCACAGCACACATTGCTGAACTTAAAGCAAGCATTCAAGATGCTGAAGAATATATCGAAAGCAACAAAGAAAAGAATGATCACAATGTTAAAATGGCTAAATTCTTAACACAAGAAAAATTAAGATATAACGAAGAAATTGCAGAACTTCAAAGCCTTATTAACTCTGGTGACAACGAAACAAAATAATAACAAATAACAATTTTAGCAGGTTGAGAGAAATCTTAACCTGCTTTTTTTATTTACTAAAATTAAAAATAATGGTATTATAAGTTTAACAAAAGCAGAAACTAAAAGAATTGAAGAGGTTAATATGTTTGATTTTTTCAAAAGAAAGAAGAAAAATGATTTACAGATACATAGAAAGGTCAAAGTCGGTCTAGCGTTGGGCGGTGGCGGTGCAAGAGGCATTGCTCACATTGGGGCAATCAAGGCTTTTGAAGAACTTGGAATTAAGTTTGATTATGTTGCGGGAACAAGTGCTGGAAGCATTATCGGTGCACTTTATGCTTATGGAAAAACTGCAAAAGAAATTGAAGAACTTGCAAAAGGCCTTAGAAAAAAAGATA
>JAFQBZ010000106.1 GCA_017399515.1 Clostridia bacterium
AAGCAACTGAACAGTCACTTAGAAGTGGTCCTGTTTCTCAAGCGAAAATCAAAGCAGCACCAAAAACAAGTGTTGCTTCGCAAATGGGCAAGGTTAACAAAACCTCTGCTCCAGAAAATGAACCTGAAGAAATGGAAGCACCTGCTCCAAGCACAGCAGAAATGCTTATGGATGCTGGTCCAGCAAAATCAGGCAAGGCTTCTGGAAGAGATTATTTAATGGAACTTTTAAAGAAGTAAATTCAAAAGACGAACAATTTGTTCGTCTTTTTTTGTGCTAAAAATTAATTACTTGAAACAATGTGTTTTGCTTAAATTTTTCAAAATAATAAAAATTCAATTTAATGCATAAAATGTAAAATTTTAAAAGCAAGTGTATTAAAAATACATTTTAATTTAAAATCTTCAAATAATTACAGTTTGACTTAAAAATGAAATCTCTGTCGAAAAAACAGAGATTTTTTTAATTATAAATATTTTACTAATGCAAGCAAGATAATAATTTTGAAAGGAATTTTTATGACCAAAAATAATTTTTTATTCGACCAAGTTTCAAATAAATTTGTTAAAGAAAATAAAGTGACCGAAACCAAGTTTTCTGTGTGTGATGAAAATTTTTCTTTGTTTTACATTGAAAGTCTAATCAACAAAACGCTGTTTACTTCAGGTCTTCTTTTGCCACTTGAAAAATTTGTGAAACAAAATCAAGAACAAAATCAGCAATTTGATAAACCACTTTTTGAAATGGTTAAAGATTTAATTGTTGCGGTTTCTTCTGTTGAAGAGGTAACCGATGAAAATGAAATTGAAAACAAAATTTTTTCAGGTTCGGCTTGCATAGTTTTTAAAGATAAGGCACTTGCTGTTCCGCTTTTTGGCGCAGAAAAGCGAAGCATTCAAGAACCACCAACTGCAAGGGTTGTTAAAGGTCCAAGAGAAGGCTTTGTTGAAGACCTTGCAAGTAACATTGGTCTTATTCGAAAACGACTGAAAACTGCTAATTTAAAAATTAAAGATATGACTATTGGAAGGCAAAGCAAAACACAAATCGCAATAATTTATCTTGAAGGCATTGTAAAAAAAGAAGTTTTGAAAGAAGTTGAAAGAAGATTAAGTTTGATTGATATTGATGCCATTGTTGATTCTTATTACATCGAGTCGTTTTTAGAAAGTGATAAACTTAAATTTTTTAGAAGGGTGGGCAACACAGAAAAACCAGATATTTTCTGCTCAAAAATCTTAGAAGGCAGGGTGGGCATTGTGGTTGACGGTTCGCCGGTTGCACTTTCTGTTCCATTTGTGCTGCTTGAAGATTTGCAAAGCCCTGAAGATTATTACACCGTTCCAGCGCAGGCAACATTTGTAAGGTTTATGCGTTTTTGTGGACTCATTCTTGCAATCTTGATTCCTGGGGTTTATGTGGCACTTCAAAGTTTTAACTATCGAATACTCCCAATCAACTTTTTAATCACGCTTTTGTCGAGCATTGAAGGGCTTTCCGTTCCGCCACTGATTGAAATTTTAATGGTGCTGCTATTGTTTGAAGTTATCACCGAAGCCAGCATTCAAATGCCGAACTCACTTGGAATGGCACTTTCAATCATTGGTGCACTTGCACTTGGAAACACTGCTGTTGATGCGGGCATAATTTCTCCGCCATCGGTTGTGCTGGTTGCAATTTCAAGTGTTGCGATTTACATTGTGCCTGACCAAATTGCAGAAACTAGACTGCTTCGAATTTTGTTCACTTTGATTGGTGGAATTATTGGGCTTTACGGAATAATCACAGCGCTCATAATTCTCACGACTTATCTCACATCAATCACAAGTTTTGGTGTGCCATATCTCGCACCATTTGCACCACATATTAAGGGCGACCAAAAAGATGCATTTATCAAAAAGCCACTTCAAGAAATGAATAAACGACCAATCTTGTTTAGTGGCAAGAACACAACTAGACAAACCGAAGATTTTGAAAGTGATAAAAATGCAGCCGAAGAAAAACTTGCAAAAATTAGTGAAAAATCTATAAAAAATAGTGAAAAAACTGAAAAAAATCAAGAAAAGTTGCAAAAATCTAAAAATCATAAAGGAGAACAAGGGTTGTGAGTGCAAGACAATTTTATATTATTTTGTTTGTAATGGTGGTTTCGCTTAAAGTTCAAAAACTTCCAAGTTTAATTTCAAACAGTCTTGAAAAAGATACTTATGTTGTTGTTTTGGCGTTTCTTTTAATCAACTTGATTCTCATTTGTTTGGCGTTTTTTATCTTGAAAAAAACAAAAAATTTTTCCCTTGAAAACTCTTCAAATAATCTGTTTTTAAAGACGATAAAAACCGTGCTTCAGTTAGGGGTTGCTGTTTACTTTTTGTCACAAGCATTGCTTCTTTATGAGTCGATTCAAAACTTGTTTTCACATGTGCTTTTTTATGAACTTCCTTGGACAATGTTTAGTTTAATGCTTGCATTCGCAGTGTTTTATTTGGCATACACCGGCATAAAAAACATTTCACTTGGGGTTGAACTTTATGCCGGAATCATTATTGCGGCATATATTGTGATTTCAATTTTTGGTGGAACGAAAACCGACTTTGCGTCAGTGCTTCCATTTTCAACACTCGATGTGAAAAGTATTTTTGAAGCAGTTGCTGACTATAACATTTGGTTTGGAGATTTCTTCTTAATTTTATGTTTAGGCAAACACACAACTCACGCAAAACTGAAATGGACAGCACTTGTTTACACAGTTGCAATGCTGTTTGTTTCGCTTTTATATATTGAATTTTATGGCATTTATAAAGGCTACACACCAATGAAGCCAAGTTTAATCAGCGTGCTGAGTGAACAGTCAATGCTTGGTGTGAACATTGGAAGAATTGATTGGTTTTTCATTCTTTTTGCAGAAATTGGAACAATTTTATCAGCCGGAGCCTGTCTTTATTTTTCAAAGCAAAGTTTGTGCTCAGCATTTCCAAAACTGAAATCTGGAAAGGCACTTGTTATTCTTACAGGTGTGATATATTTTGTTGATATTTTTTATCTGGTTGATATATTCAAGCAAGAAGAATTGTTTTCAAAAGTTTTGCCGATACCCATGCTGATTGTGAAATTATCTTCATTTTTCATTTTGTTTTTTGTTGCAATATTTAAGAAAAAAACAAACGGTGGTGGAGAGTTTCGTGGTTATTCAAAGGCAAATATTGAAGTTTTGAAAAATGAAAACGCTTTCAAGGTTTTAAAACTAAAATCACCAAAAAATGTAATGCAAAATCTTAAAAACCTAACACCTCAATCAGGAGGTGAAAAATGCGAAAAATAAAAAAACATATTGGATTAATTTTAATTTTAGTTATTGTAATTGCGTTTCCCACCAGCCTTTCAAATCAAATCAAAATCAATATGCGAGTGATTGTGACAGGAATTGCTGTTGACAAAGAAGATAAAAATTTTGTGGTTACTGCGCAAATTATGAAACCCAGCCCAGGTGTGAAAAGTTCAAGTGAAAGTGCAACCATTGATTACATCACAGACAAGAGTGAAACACTTGCAGGTGCAATTTCAAAACTTTCATTCAAGGCTGGCAAAACTTCTGCGTTTTCACACACCAACTTTGTGATTCTCGGCAAAGATATGCTTAATGAAGATGTGACAGAAAGTCTTGATTATTTCATTCGTGATAAAATTATTAAAAACTCAGCACTTGTGCTTTTTGCAGAAGAAAAGGCAAGTGACGAAATTAAAAAGACAAAAAATACCGACCATTCAGTCGGCATTGGGCTTCAAAAAGTGTTTTTATTCAAAGAGCATGAAAGTGATGGCGTTATGCGAACGATGATGGAATTTTTAAATGAAAATCAAGGCATTTCAAAAACTAGTGTGGTGAGCGTTTTGAGTTTGAAATCTAATGAAGAAAGTTCAAGTGGTTCAAGTGAAGGTTCAGGAAGTTCAAGTTCTGGGTCTTCGTCAGGCGGCTCTGGTGGTGAAGGTGGTTCAGGTGAGTCGTCTGGTTCATCAGGCAGTTCAAGCGGGTCTGGCGGTGAGTCACAAAACCAATATTTTGAACAGCAATCACCATTAATGCTTTTTGTGGGTGGAAGGTATGCTGGAAAACTTGAAACCGAAAATGAAATTTCAGGTTTTATGTTTACAAACAAAGAATCGAAAGCCATTGATGTTATGGTGGTTGCGACAGAAAAGGAAAGGCTTGCCGGCTCAAAAGTTGAAATTAACATAAAAAATATGGGCTGCAGCAAAAAACTCACTTTTGAAGATGGCGCCCCTGTGATTAACATTAAAGTGAAAATTTATAATGCTGAAATTAATGAAATTTTAAACCCTGAAATTATTGCACTGCTTACCGAAAATGAATATAAACAAATGAAAATAGATTTGGAAAACGAAATCAAAAAACGAGTTTCTGCGTGTTTTGAAAAGTCAAAAGCCCAAGGCGCGGATATTTTTGAAGCGTATGAAAAAGCCTATCGATTTAACAATAAAAAATTTAATGAATTTGCATCAAGAGAAGATTTTTTAAAGCAGTTAAAGTTAAATGTTGATGTTGAAGTTCGCAAACTAGACTATTAATGACATAATTCGACAAAACTCGACAAAATATGTCAAAAAAAGTTATGGAAAATATTATAAAAAATAGGTAAAATAAAATCGAGCAGAGATAATTGCTCGATTTTGCATTTAGTCGTCTAAATCATTATTGTCAAAAATTTTATCATTAAAAAATTCTGTCAAAGAAATTTCGAAACCGTCACAAAGTTGTTTGATTGTCACAATGCCGGGATTTTTACTTTTGCCATAAAATATACTGGTTATGGTGCTTGGTTCAACCCCTGAAATTGTGCCGAGTTTGTTTGGCGTTATGTTTCGTTCTTTGCACAAAGTTAAAATTCGTTTAGTAATTGCCTCTGTTGTTTTCATGATGTATGCGATATATCCTTGATTTAAGTTTACCATTATATTAATAAAATAATCAGGGATATGTCCTTGACTTTTTTGAGCGATGCATTAAAATAAGTTGTAAATTAAGGGGGACAAAAGAAGATGTTTGAAAGTTGTGCATGTTTTGGACAAAACGAAATTAAAAATGAAAACGCATTAGAATCAAGTTTAAGTGTTATGTTTGAGTATTTAATAACTGAGCAAAAAACTAAAATATTTTATTTTGGTGGGGTGGGTGTTTTTGATAATTTGTGTCTAAGCGTTCTTTTGAAGCAAAAAGCAAGGTTCAACCATATCAAACTTGTTTTGGTTAAACCTGCAATTAAAGATTTTGAAAAACAAATTAATTTTAATTTTGATGATGTTGTTGAATTTACAGAGAAAAATGAATATGACAAAATGCCTCTTTATTCAAGGGATTTAAAAATGGCAAAAAATGCCGACTTTTTGGTGTTTTATGTTGAAGAAACAAGCAAAAACAAAGCCAAAAAAATTTTAGAATTTGCAAAAAATTTGAATAAAAACCTCGTGAATATGGTTTAAACTTATAAAAGTAAGAGAAATTTTCTTTTACTTTTTTTATTTTGCATTTATAATAAAGTGAGAATATGAAAAAAGAAAATATTAATTCGATTAATTTTATAAAAGCAATATGTGCACTTGGAATAATAATATCTCATTTTTTCACATATTTAGGGGACAGTACATTTAAACATTTTTATTTATTTGCTTGTGGAGATTTGGGAAGCGTTTGTGCACAAATTTTTTTCATGGTTTCAGGTGCTGTTTTATTTTATAATTATGAAAAAAATTTAAAGGTTAATATTTATTACAAAAAAAGGTGGAAATCAATATTTCCAATGTTTTACATAGCCTATATTTCTGTTGAAATATCTAGAATTATTGAGGCGAAATCATTTTATAGAAACGGATTTTTTCCTTACATATTTACCATTTTAGGAATGGATGGATATTTATCTCAAACAACTAAAACCTATTATATTTTAGGTGAATGGTTTTTGGGAATGATTATTATTCTTTATCTAATTTTTCCTATTATTTTGAAAAGATTTAAAAAAGACGATATATCATTTTTGCTTTTTTCTGTAATTTTGTATGTTTTATTTTTAAATAATGGAGTTGTAAATCCTGTTCCTATGTGGTCAATAACATCGTGCTTGATTTCATTTGTTTTTGGAATGTATGTAATTAAAAACAGAAAAATAATTATAAATCAAACAACAGCAATGGTTGCTTTGGCGAGTATTTTTATTTTGGCTTGTTATCCACTAAAAACATCGGGCAATATTTGTGTGCATTTAATGGCAGGGTATCTATTTATATTCTTTATGTATGCAGGCGAATGGGTGATGAAAAATAAATCTTGCAATAAAATATTTGGAACAATAAGTAAATATTCATATGCGATTTTCTTATTTCAACATATTGTCATTATTGAAATATTATCAAGGCACTACACAACTAATGCCATTGCTGTTTTTGGTTTGCTCATAATTGACATAATTGTGACTTTAGTTGTTGCAGTGTTACTGACAAAATTTACAAATTTAATAATGAATGGAATTGCTAAAATTTCAAAAAAATCGCTTAAATGTAAGCAAAAAATAGAAAATATTAATTTAAAAACAAAGTAAAAAGACACCGAGATTTCGGTGTCTTTTGTTTTTCTTCTTTATCTAAAATTAGATAGTTCTGTAAGGAAGAAGAGCCATAACTCTTGCTCTCTTGATTGCAGAAGTAAGTTCTCTTTGGTGTTTTGCACAAACGCCTGTTGTTCTTCTTGGAATGATTTTACCTTTTTCTGTCATATATTTTCTAAGTTTTGAAACATTTTTATAATCAATTGCTTCATTCTTTTCAGCACAGAAAGCACAAACTTTTTTAGATTCTTTTCTATATTTGTTTGGTGTTTTGTCATCATAAGAAGATTCTTTCTTAAATCTTTTATCCATAAGTCATCTCCTTTTAAAATGGTAAATTGTCGTCATCAATTGGCTCAAACTTATTAACAACATCATTCTTGCCTGTTGATTTTGAACCTGCTGCTGGTGCTTCAATTTCTTCGCTGTTTGATGCGCCTTTGCTTGCTAAAAATTCAACTTCTTCAGCAACAACTTCTGTTGCATATTTTCTTGTTCCGTCGTTGCCGTCGTATGCTCTTGTTTGAAGAGTTCCAACAACGCCAGCCTTGCTACCTTTCTTTAAATATTTATAGCAATTGTCTGCTTGTGCTCTCCACACAACAATATTGATGAAATCTGCTTCTCTTTCACCGTCACTTGTTGTGAATCTTCTTTGAACAGCAAGTGTGAAACGGCAAAGTGAAATGCCATTGTTTGTGGTCACAAGTTCAGGATCTTTTGTTAAGTTTCCAACTAAAATAACTTTATTCATAAATTTTATCTCCTATGTGTTACTTATTTTGCAACAATCATATGTCTTACAACATTTTTGTTAATGTTGAGTTTTGAAGAAATTGCTGCAGGAGCGGTGTCTTCTGCTTCGAAGTTCATTAAAACATAGAAGCCTTCAGTTTTGTAGTTAATTGCATAAGCGTATTTACGAACGCCCCATTTGTCAATTTCACCAACCACTTTGCCACCAGCCGCTTCAACAACAGAAGTAACTGCTTGAACAGCCTTTTCTTTTTCTTCATCAGAGATGCTTGCATCAACGATGTATAAAAGTTCGTAGTTTTTCATATATTTTTCCTCCTTTTGGACTCATTCGGCTTTGAATTTTGTGCATAAAAAAATCACATTCAAAGCAAGGAATTGTAAGCAGAGTATAACACAAGGTTTTTCAAAAATCAAGGCTTTTTATGTTTATTATTATAAATATATAATTATGGGCTTCAAATTTTGGCAAAATTTTGGTTAAAATTTGGTTAATTTTTGGCAAGATTTGGCTTACAAAAACGAAAACCTATCACATTTTGCAATAAAAAAAGCGTGAGTCATAATTAAATTTAATTTGTGCTTTTATTTTATTTCAGCAGTTTGACATTTTTTATCTAAGTATTATAATAATATTATAGTATATTATTATGAGGTTATTATGGCATCTAAGAAAACAAATAACGCAAATAAAAATGACTTAATTGAAGAAAAAGATGATTCAATTGTTTTTGCTGACGCAGATTCACTTGAAGATGAAATTGTTGAAACCGAAGTTGAGGCAGCACCAAAAAAAGGCAAAGCCAAAAAACAAGAAAAGCCAAAATCAGAAAAGCAACTTCAAAAAGAAGCAAAACTCGCTGAAAAGCAAAGAATTAAAGAGCAAAAGGCGAAAGAAAAAGCAGAGAATGATGATGGCGAACCAAAGATTAGTGACATCTTCAAAATGATTGCTGAAAGCACAAAGAAGAAAAAGAAGAAAAAAGAACCTGTTGTTGTTCAAAAAATTAAGCGTGTGAAGACTGATTATCAAACTGGACTCACTGCTGAACAAGTTGAAGAGAGAAAAGAAAAAGGTCACACAAACGCAACACCAAACACCAACAGCAAAACAGTTGGAAGCATTATTTGTGAAAATGTGTTCACATTCTTCAACATTTTGTGTTTTATTGTGTTTATTGCACTTGTGGTTGTTAACATTATGTATAAGCAAAAATGGAGCAATGTTCTCTTTATGCTTATCATCTTGGTTAACATTGTTATTGGAATCGTTCAAGAAATCAGGGCGAAGAAAACCATTGAAAAACTGTCACTTTTAACAGCACCTGTTGTTAAAGTTGTTCGTGACAGGGTTGAAGAAAACATCGCAACCGAAGAAGTTGTTATTGACGACATTGTTGTGCTTTCAACCGGAAAGCAAATTGTTGCTGACTGCATTGTTGTTGAAGGAAACATTGAAGTTAATGAAAGTGTGCTTACCGGTGAAAGTCTTCCAATAAAGAAGAAAGTGGGTGACACTCTTCTTGCTGGAAGTTTCGTTGTTGCTGGTCACTGCCACGCAAGAGTTGAAAAAGTTGGTGTGAATAACTACATTCAACAACTCTCTGCTAGTGCTAAAAAGTACAAAAAACCAAAGTCAGAACTTTTTAATTCATTAAAACTTATCATTAAAGTTATCGGCATCTTGATTGTGCCAATCACAATTTTAATGGTTCTTAACA
>JAFQBZ010000107.1 GCA_017399515.1 Clostridia bacterium
TATGGTGCTGACGCGCTTAGAATGTGGATGTCATTCATTGGGGAATATAGTGAAAAGGCAACTTGGAGTGAAGAAGGCTTGAAGGCTTGCCATAAACTCATCACAAGAATTTGGAATATGCAAGAAATGGTTTCAGGAAATGGTGAAACACCAGAACTTAAATTTGCTGTGAACCAAGCAGTTAAGAAAGTTACATTTGATATTGACAATGCAAAATTCAACACCGCAGTTTCTGCCATTATGATACTCGTTAACGAAATTTATAAAGTGGGCAAACTTACAAAAGATGAATATAAAAAGTTATTGTTAATCACAAGCCCATTTGCACCACATGTTGCAAACGAACTTTATGAAGTTTGTGGTCTTGGCAAAAACTTTGAAGAAGAACAATGGCCATCAGTTGATGAATCTGCACTTGTGCTTGATGAAATTGAAATTCCTGTTCAAGTTAACGGAAAGGTTAGGGGAGTTATCAAAGTTGCTGCTGACGCAACACAAGACACAATTGTTGATGCTGCAAAGCAAAGTGCTGAAATTGCAAAATATTTAGAAGGCAACATTGTTAAAGTTATTTATGTTCCAAAGAAAATTTTGAACATTATTGTGAAATAAATTTGCAAAACAAAAAGAGAGGTTAACGCCTCTCTTTTTTTGTGTGAAAAAATTTTTGTGTAAAAATTAACTTAATTGGTCTGGGTTGAAAATGTTTGTTCTTTTAAGCATTGTTTTTGCGTGCATGTATGCTTCGCTTTGACTGAAGCCTTGAGAAATGAAATATTGTTTGCATGCTTTTTCAAAGTCGTTTTGTGAAATGTGTTTTGCCGAAGAAGTGAGTCTGTCATAATCTTCTTCGTAAGGTGCATTGAAAATGAGCCCAGAGCCGAATGGCATGGTGTATAACTCTTGTTCATTGGTTTCAGCAAAATCTAAAAGTTCATCATTGAACTCGAAATAATAATTGCTATAGTCAAGACCTGAAAGCATTGATTTAAGTTTAAGTTTAATTTCATGAAGTGAAACACCTTTCTTAAGCAAATATCTAACCGAGCCAGCAAATTTGTCATTCATAACTGGATTTTCTTCAAACATTCCTGTGACTGCAAAACTTGCAAAGTCGTGAATGATGTCATTATAAAAATCTTCTTCAGTTTTTTTGTCTTTAAACTTTTTGGTTTGAAGCCAAGTTTTAACATTTGAAACAGTTGTTGAAATTGATTTTATTGCACTGTCGATTTGTTTTTGTTGACGCTCATTAAAAGGCTTTTTGTAAGAATGTGTTTTTGTGTAAAATTCTAAAACCATATCTTCAATTTGCTTTGCAGAAAAGTTTGTTTCAATCAAAGAAGAAATATCTTCATTTGAATAACCCATATAATGAAGATGTTGACCAACAGCCATAAAATGATTGCTTAACAAACCGTTTGTGTATTGGTGCATAATTCTTGCAGAGTTTAAAACCCTGTTTGCGTTTTCAAGTGAAATTTTGTCTGCCGAGTCTGCTGAAATGTTTGAAATTAAATCTTCCATAATTTGATTTATATTTCTTTCTTTTAACTGTCTGTTGATGTCTTCACGAATAATAACATTTTGTGGTTTGCCGCCAAACTTTTCAGGGAAAAGGGTTGAAAGCATAGGTTGAATTTCAAGTGCCGACCTGTCGACTTCTTTTATTGTTGTTGGGGTTAAACCTAAAAGTGCCATATCAAACCTGATTGGTTTTTTGAAAAATTTGTGAACAGAGTCAACTCTTAAAAGTGCTGAGTTGAACGATGTTGAACCATAGCCAACGCTGTGTTTTAAAGCCCTGTCTGCAGTTGGGTCTGAAAAATAAATTCCGTCAATTTTATATTTTGGGTCAACCATTCGAACAAGGCAAGTTGCGTGGTTGCCATAGGCTTTATGTTCTTCGTCATAAGCAATCATGCACTGTGTTGTGCAAGGAATGCCGAGTCTGTTTAAAACTGTTGCGAGAAGGTTTGCGTATCCTGCGCAAACAATTTTGTCGCCGTTTAAAACAGAAATAACGCTTCTTGATTTTGATAAATCTTCTCCAGCATCAACTTCCTTGTAAAGCCTGTCGGTCACAAACCTGTAAGCCAAAATAAACTTTTCAAAAGGTGAAAGTGGCTCGCCGTTTATGTTTGTTTCATTGATTTCTTTAACAATATTGTTGATTTTTCTGCTGGCAGTGATTGCTTGTTTAACAGAAAAGTCTTCGTCAAAAGTGAGTTCTTTGCCATATTTTTCAAGCACATAATTTGCGTTGTCTGCAAGTGTTTTTGTTTCGTCTTCGTCATAGAGTGTGGTTGGGGAAGAATATAACACACTATAGCCTGAATGAATGGTTATTTTTGAGTTTGGATAAGTGGTGCATAGAAAATCAAGATAATTTCTGTCAAGTGCGATATCTTTTGAAATGGTGAACTGTTTTCCGTCAACAACAAACTCAAAATCTTCACTTGTGGTTTCTTTTGAAATAAACATAAAACGCCTCCTAATTCCATTATACCAAATTTTGAAAGCGGAATCAATACATATAAAAATAAATCAAAAACCCGGCAAAAAATAAGTGAAAAATAATACAAAAATCAATAATAAATGTCAAGCAAAAAACATATACTTTTAGCAAAAAATATAAAAATTTTTACCCCTAAAAAATAAATTTAAAAAAATAATAAAAAATATAAAAAAATAGAAGAAAAATGTTTTACATAAATCACGATTTAATGTAAAATAAAATAGAAATAATATAACGGAAAAAAGGACGAAAAATGGAAAGAGGTTGTGGAATTTTATTACCAATTTCATCACTCCCAAACAAATACGGCTATGGTTGTTTTTCAAAAGAGGCGTATGAGTTTGTTGATTTCTTGAGTGATCTTGGAATGAAGTATTGGCAAATTTTGCCACTCGGTGAAGTTGATAATGTGGGTTCACCTTACTCAAGCGTTTCTGCGTTTGCTGGCGAACCACTTTATATCGACATTGAAAAATATTTAAACGCTGACGAAATTGAGTTTTACAAACTCAGTTCAAGCCTTCCTCTTTGGTCTTACAGAGAGAGAAAGAAAGAGGCCCTTCGTTATGTGTTTGACAAACTTTATTATTCAACAAACATAGATAAATTTATTGAAGAAAATGAGTCTTGGGTTTATGACTATGCGGTTTATATGGTGCTTCAAGAAGAACTTAAAACAACCTATTCACATTTCCCAAAAGAATATAAAAACAATGACTCTCCTGAAACCATTAAATTCATTCAAGGTCACAGCGAAGATATTGTTTATTACATCTTCCTTCAATATTTGTTCTTTAAACAATGGACAGAACTTAAGGCTTATGCAAACAAAAAAGGCATAAAAATTATTGGTGATGTTCCTATCTATTGTTCAATGGATAGCGTTGATATGTATGCAAACCCAAGGTGCTTCCAACTTGACTTAAACAGAAGACCTCTCTTTGTGTCAGGCGTGCCTGGTGATTACTTCAACCCTGAAGGTCAAATTTGGGGTAACCCACTTTATGACTTTAACTATATGAAGCAAACAAAATATCATTGGTGGGTTCAACGCCTTAAACACTTAACAAAACTTTATGACCTCATTCGAATCGACCACTTTAGAGCGTTTGAATCATATTTCGCTGTTCCTTATGGCGACAAAAATGTTAAACGCGGAAAGTGGCGTCAAGGTCCTGGAATCGACATCTTCTATGAGTTTGAAAGGAATGATATTGACAACCTTATCTTAGAAGACCTTGGTGACATTTCAGACGAGGTTCGTGCACTTAGAAAACAAACCGGTCTTGCGGGAATGAAAGTTATGCAGTTTGCTTTTGATGGCGACAGCAAAAACCTTCACCTTCCACATGACTATGAAAAGAACAGTGTGGCATATCTTGGAACTCATGACAACGACACATTTATGTCTTTCTTAGAAGATAAAAAAATGAAAGACAGATTCTGTGAATATTTGCATCTTCCAAAAAACACACCAAACGATATCGTCACAAAAATGGCTATTGAAAACTTAATTTCAACAAACTCAGTTGTTTGCGTTCTCACAATGCAAGATATCTTGTGTGAAGGAAAAGAGAGCAGAATCAACACTCCTGGAACTGACAAAGGCAACTGGGAATATCGCTTAAAGCCAACCTATAAAGAAGGCAGATATTACGAATATTTGAAACAGTTAATTAAAAATAAAAACAGATAGAAACTAAAATAAAATATCGAATAAAATAATAAAAAAGGAAATTTTATGGATAAATCTAAAGAAATATATTTGTTCCACCAAGGAACATATTACCACGCATATAATCTTCTTGGTTGCCACCCTGAAGTTGACGGTGCTTGGTTTAGAGTATGGGCACCAAATGCGAAAGAAATTAGCGTCGTCGGTGATTTCAATGGTTGGAACACTGAAGCCGCCAAAATGAAAAGAGTTGAAAACAGTGGTGTGTGGGAAATTTTTGTTTCAAACACCAAACAATATGACAACTATAAATATAGAATAATCGCAAATGACGGAAGAGAACTTTATAAGGCTGACCCTTATGCAGTTCACAGTGAAAACAATTGGGGCAGTTGTTCAAAGGTTTATGACTTTGCAGACTTTGAATGGACAGACAAAAAATATTACGAAGAAAAAGCAACTGAAAATCATTATGAAAAACCAATGAATATTTACGAAGTTAGCCTTGCTGGTTGGAAAAGACATGATGACGGCAGTTATTACACATATCGCGAACTTGCTGATGACCTTGTGCCATACGCAAAAGAAATGGGTTACACACATCTTGAAGTTATGCCACTAACTGAATATCCATTTGATGGTTCTTGGGGTTATCAAGTAACAGGTTACTTCTCAGTCACAAGCAGATTTGGAACACCTGAAGACTTTAGATATTTTGTTAATAAATGTCATGAAAACAGAATTTCAGTTATTATGGACTGGGTTCCAGCACACTTCCCAAAAGACGAGCATGGCTTAGTTGAGTGGGACGGCAGTTATCTTTACGAAAACCAAGGTTGGGACAGAATTGAACACAAAACTTGGGGAACAAGAAGATTTGATTATGGCAGACCTGAAGTTCAATCATTCCTTATCAGTTCAGCAACATTCTTCATTGATAAATATCACATTGACGTAATTCGAATTGACGCGGTTTCATCATTGATTTATTTAGACTATGACAAAAACGACGGCGAGTGGACACCTAATGAATATGGCGACAACAAAAACCTTGAAGCAATCGCATTCCTTAGAAAGTTAAACTCAGTTGTTTTAACAGAGTATCCAAATGTAATCACCATTGCGGAAGAATCAACCGCTTGGCCAATGGTTACAAAACCAGGCTATATTGGTGGTCTTGGTTTTAACTATAAATGGAATATGGGTTGGATGAACGACACACTTTCTTACATCTCAATCGACCCATTCTTTAGAAAAGATAATCACAACAAATTAACATTCTCAATGTTCTATGCATTCTCTGAAAACTTCATTCTTCCAATTTCGCATGATGAAGTTGTTCACGGAAAATGCTCACTCTTAAACAAAATGTTTGGTGACTATGATCAAAAGTTTGATTTAATGAGAACATATTTAATGTTTATGTATGGTCACCCAGGAAAGAAACTTTCATTCATGGGCAATGAGTTCGCTCAATTCGATGAATGGAAACATGACCGTGGGCTTGACTTTATGCTTCTTGAATTTGATAAACACAAAAAGATGCATGAATTCACAAAAGCATTAAACAACTTCTACATTTCAAACAGTGAAATGTATGAAATTGATTATTCTTGGGAAGGTTTCAAATGGCTTGCAGCCGATGACAGAGATCACAACATTGTGGCTTTTGAAAGAAGAAACAAAAAAGGCGATGTCATCATTGCAATCTGCAACTTCTCACCTGTTCGTCATGAAGGTTATAAACTTGGCGTTGAAGAAGGCGCTTATGCAGAAGTTTTAAACACAAACGACAAACGATTTGGTGGCTCAGGCGTTATGTGTGGTGACATTGAAAGTGAACACTTTAAAGTGAATGGATATGACAACTCAATCACCATTAACTTAGAGCCAAACTCAGCAGTATATTTCAAAAAGAAAGAAATTGTTCTTGATATTGACTCAAGATTCAGCATAGATTCTTATGACCACAAAATTGGCAAAAGAAATTCAACCAAAGAAGCAAAGAGCATTGTTTCAAAAATCATTGAAGCAAAAACCGCTTTCGCCGCTGAACCTATGAGAGAAGATTTTATTTATACTTCTAGCACTAATTCAATCAAACCTCAAGAGGTTGTTGAAGAAGTTGAAATAAAAGAAGAAATAAAAGTCGAAACAACAAAAATTAAACGCCCAAAAGGCAGACCTAGAAAACCGGTCGACCCAAATGCGCCTGTTAAAGAGAAGCGCCCTAAGGGAAGACCAAGAAAACCGGTTGACCCAAATGCGCCTGTTAAAGAGAAGCGCCCTAA